>JAUVKN010000297.1 GCA_030596245.1 Bacteroidia bacterium
AGTTTTAATAATTTTTTCCGATGATAAATATAGCGCCATATTACGGCAATTTTAAGTATTAATTCTAAAAATCTGAGCATGCCTGTATATGGAGACAATAAAAAATAAGCTTAAAGCTAAAATAATAGGTCCAAAAGAAAAAAATGAAAAACTCTAAAAATTCATTGATTTTGGTAGTTGATGCAGTTAATACATCTGATTTTTTAGGAATAAACAGCAACCCTGATGATCGCTTTTTTCCCCGCAAAGCTATAGTTGTCAATCATTTGCATATCTGTTATATTTATGTGAATAAATTGAAGATCCTCGCGGCTTGCCGTGAGGAACCTTCGATCCATTGATTATTTTTATTGCGCTCGCTAACCCCGCCCCAAAGAGCGGGGTAAAGACTCGCGGGATTCAAATCCGATCCGGAATTCCAAAGGTAAAAAAGAAATTCTACATTTACAGATTGTAAGCAAATGTTGTTTAAAGAGATCATCGGACAACAGGAAGTCAAAACGAGGCTTCTGAAATTGGTAAGGGATGACCGGACCCCCCATGCACTGATGTTGTTTGGACCTCCGGGAGCAGGAAAACTTGCCCTGGGATTGGCCATGGCCCAATACCTCTCCTGTGGTGACAGGCAGCCTGAAGATGCTTGTGGTATATGCCCGTCCTGCTTAAAATTCAGCAAACTGGTTCATCCCGATCTTCATTTTGTATTTCCCGTTCTAAAAACCGCAAAGGTGTCGAAGGATCCGGTGAGTGATCACTTCATGGAAGAGTGGAGAGAAGCATTTCTGTCCAATCCATATCTTTCCGAAAACCAATGGTATGAAGCCATAGGCGCGGAAAACAAACAGGGTGTCATCAATAAGGAGGAGAGCCTGCAGGTCATCAGGAAACTGGGATTCAAACCCTATGAATCGGATTACAGGATGGTGATCATCTGGTTGCCTGAAAAAATGAACCAGGCGGCTGCCAATAAATTGCTGAAATTGATTGAGGAACCACCTGAAAAGACATTGATCCTGATGGTGTCTGAGAGTACCGACAAAATCCTTCCAACCATTCTGAGCAGAACGCAGCTGTTGCATGTGCCTCCTCTTTCTGAATCTATGATCAGGGATGGATTGCTGCAACAGGAGAGTCAGGATCAACAAATGGTTGAAGATGCCATCAGGAAAGCCAACGGGAATTTTAACACAGCACTTCAAACCCTTTCCCTGGATGAAAATGAAATGCATTATTTTGATCTTTTCACCAGTCTCATGAGGCTTTGCTACGCAAGGAACATCATTGAGGTTAATGAGTGGGTTGATCAGGTGGCGGTTTTGGGCCGGGAAAGGCAAAAACAGTTGGTTGACTATTCCCTGAAGCTGTTGAGGGAGAACTTTATGCTTCACCTGGGCAGTGGTGAATTGAATTATATGTCACGTAAGGAAAATGAATTCTCTGAGAAATTCAGTTCCTTTATTCATGAGGGAAATATCCATGGACTGGCAGACTCTTTTAATATGGCGGGAAATCATATTGAAGCCAATGGCAATCCAAGAATCATATTCATGGACCTCTCCATCAGTATAATCAGGTTGTTGATGCAGAAGGCTCCTCAGGCCGGTTAGTGGCCCTGTCAAGCGGTACTCCTGAATCCTGCTCGCGCATTGATTACTGAGCTCGTAAAAACTCGGTTCCCCGCTGCTTGAGGCGAAGAACTTCAATAGACATTGGTCCGTTTTGAATTGGAAAACCGAATCCCTATTTTTGCATCATGGAAAGCCTGAAGGCGCGAGGGTGCTGCTCCGAAAAACAACTTGAGATAAACGGTGATAATTCAGACCGTATCGATTCCTATTTCTCTTTATGTTCTAAGCTCGACTCCTATAATTGGTTAAGGGAGATTTCAGAAATGGATATTCCCGAGGTGGTGGAGGTTCGTTTTAAAAATACCCGTAAGGGATTTTACAGGAATGTGAACGAACTGAGACTAAAGCGTGGTGATATAGTGGCGGTGGAGTCTTCCCCCGGACACGATATCGGGATTATTTCCCTGGCAGGTGAAATTGTGGAAAAGCAGCGTCCCAGGACCAGGTACAAAAGTAATTCGGAGGAGCTGAGAAAGGTATACCGCAAGGCAAAGCAGGTAGATATTGATAAGTGGAGGGAGGCCATTCAGCAGGAAGAGAAAACCATGCTCCGGAGCAGAAAGATTGCCTCGGACCTGGGTTTGAATATGAAGATCGGGGATGTGGAGTACCAGGGAGACAATACCAAGGCTATTTTCTATTACATTGCCGATGAGCGGGTCGATTTCAGGGAACTGATCAAGGTATTGGCAGAAACATTCCGGATCAGGATTGAGATGAGACAGATCGGTGCCAGACAGGAGGCCGGAAAGATAGGCGGTATCGGCACCTGTGGACGGGAGTTATGTTGTTCTACATTTGTCACCAATTTTGTTTCGGTAAGTACACATTCGGCCCGCATCCAGGAGGTGGCTCTGAATCCACAGAAGCTTGCCGGACAGTGTGGAAAACTGAAGTGTTGTCTCAATTATGAACTTTCCGGATATGAAGATGCCCGCAAGCACTTTCCGGAAACTGAAACACCGTTAAAAATGTCTCAAGGTGATGCGTATCACCTTAAAACCGATGTTTACAGAAATATCATGTGGTTTGGATATGGAGGAGGTGGCGCCCAGGCGCTGATTCCTGTTCCTGTGGAAAGGGTGGTTGAAATCAGGGAGTTAAACAAGAGAGGTCAAATTCCTGATGAGCTTATCGAAACCATTCAGGTTACCAGATCAGAAAAACTTGAGTATACCAATGGTGCCGGACAGGGAAGCCTGACCCGTTTTGAGAAGGACTCTTCCAAAAGGAAGAAGAAAAAACGCAGACCACCCAGAAGACATTCCAACAGGTCATGAAGTATACAGTACAGTCGTTAATCCTCCTGCTGATTATACTCCTCTCTTCTTGCGATCCGGATATGGTGTATGATCAATACACCCATACTGATGATGGATTATGGAGGTGGCAGGATCCCCGGGAATTCGATATTGAAATAGACGATACTGTATCGTTGCACAACATCTATCTGCAGGTTCGTCACACGGTGAAATATCCCATGAGCAATCTGTATATGTTTGTGCATGTAAAAGGTCCTTTGGGTCAGCATCTAAAGGACACCGTAAATCTGGTTCTTGCTAATCCCGATGGAAAATGGATCGGCAGGGGAACGGGTAACCTGAGAGAATTAAGACTGCTGTACCGGCAACATACCAAATTCGGGCAGTCGGGCACCTACACAATTACTCTGGAACAGGGGATGAGGAATCCTGAACTTCCCGTAACAGACCTGGGGATAAGAATTGAACGTATCAAGCCAGACTGAATTGGGAAAGAAGAAGCTGTTAAGATTCGGGGAACTGGGAACCCTTGAAAAGGTATTCCAGCCTACAGTCGAAGAGGTTTTACGAAAAGATTACCACCTGAAGGGAAAATGGAGGAGTAAAGTTTTCGGGAATGAGAATCCGCTAATTCTGGAGCTGGGTTGTGGTAAAGGTGAGTATTCTGTGGGTCTGGCCAAAAATTATCCGAATTGCAATTATCTTGGAATAGATATCAAGGGGGCACGCATATGGACCGGGGCCCGGACTGCCCATGATGAAGGACTCTCAAATGTGGCTTTTCTGCGCACCCGCATCGATTTTATCCAATCCTTTTTTGCAAAAGATGAGGTAGATGAATTGTGGATCACATTTCCCGATCCTCAGGAAAAAAGAAGAAGAAAGAAAAAACGACTTAGCGGAGCACACTTTCTGAACAAGTACAGCTCTTTTATGAAAGATAACGGAGTGATTCATCTGAAGACAGACAATAAGCTTCTTTATACTGATACACTTGAACTTGCCAGGTATAATGATTTGAAGATTGAGAAGAATTCAGATAATATTTACAGGGAGGGATGGAAAGATGAGACTGTTACCATCCAGACCTATTATGAAACCAGTTTCCTGACTGAGGGTGCAAACATCAGCTACATCCGGTTTCGGCTACCGGGAAACCGGGAAATAAAAGAGCTTCACCATGACATCTATTGACCCGTTTTTCAAGCGGGTGTACGAAGTGGTCAGGCAAGTCCCCCAGGGAAGGGTCACCTCCTATGGAGCAATTGCACGCTACCTGGGTGCTCCGGGAGCTGCCCGAATGGTAGGGTGGGCCATGAACCAGTCCCACACGCATCACGAATTTGTTCCTGCACACCGGGTAGTGAATCGAAAAGGGTTGTTGACCGGAAAGCACCATTTCAGTGGGACTAACCTGATGCAGGAATTGTTGGAAAATGAAGGAGCGGTTATCGAGGAGAATCGCATTCTCAATTTTCAGGAGATCTTCTGGGATCCATTGCTTGAGCTGGATGATCTAAACTTAATCTAAATAATAATAACTATCTTTAGACCCACATTATTGAGGAAGATATGGAGATACAGAAGGAGAGAATATTGGAGGTCTTGAACCAGATCCATCACCCGGAAACAAAAGAGAGTATTGTTTCCATGGGTATGGTCAGTGATATACAATACAGGGAAGGCGATCTTTGGATCGGTCTGCAATTCAGCAGGCCCAACGATCCATTTATCCAGTCCATTAAAAAAGCGTGCATGAGGGCTATGGAAAACGCTTTCGGGGAGGATACTCTGAAGAAGGGGCACATCCAGGTGCAAGTTCCGGATGCTCCGGCAAAGCGTGAGATACTTCCTGATGTGAAGAATATCGTAGCCATTGCTTCGGGCAAAGGTGGTGTGGGAAAATCAACTGTGGCAGCCAATCTGGCAGTGGCGTTGGTCCAGCAAGGCTTCCGGGTGGGCTTAATCGATGCCGATGTATATGGGCCGTCCATTCCAAAAATGTTTAATGTGGAAGGTCAGCGACCTTCTGCCCGTACCGAGGATGGGACGGAGTGGGTCATTCCCATTGAGAAGTACGGTGTTAAATTACTCTCAGTGGGACTGTTCGTTAAACCGGAGGATGCAGTGATCTGGAGAGGGCCCATGGCCACAAGTGC
>JAUVKN010000150.1 GCA_030596245.1 Bacteroidia bacterium
AATTAGAAGGAGATATTGAGTCACATATTTATGTGGTAGATATTCACACTCAAACTCTTATTCAAGTGACTTCTGAGGAGGGTGTGGAGGATCGCTATCTCTCCTGGTCATATTAATGCCAATTATTCTCACTGAAAACCTTGCATACGTAGCATTTTAAACAGGTGCATGTAGTTCATTATTTAGAGCTACTTGACTTTTATACAAGGATAGTATAATTTTATTATACCCTATGGTCAAGCCAACATCCTCTGATATTTTTTCTCAAAACTAAAAAACTAAACTGATGGCAGACAAAACAAATATCACAAGATTCATTTCAAATCCGCTGGTTCAGACCTTTCTGATTTATGTGAGTGGCAGTTGGATCGTACTTGAAATGACAGATTACTTCATTAATCACTACGATTTGACCGATAGATTCAGAGATATTTTGTTAATCATCATGATTATTGGTTTGCCTGTTGCCTTGTTTCTAACATGGTATCTCAGCAGGGAGAAAGAAGAGGCTGAAGAAAAGGATAAGAGATTATTCAAAGTGATGTTAAAGAGACCCTGGTTTTCCATACCGGGAGCATTGGTTGTAATCCTTCTCCTGTTTTCAGCGGTAAGATACATTTATCAGCATAATACCAGTGATGCCGGCAATGGGAATATTTATTCAAATATTACTGACATCATGGACAAAGCAGGTGAAGAGATCTCACTTGCTGTACTGCCCTTCACCAATTTTACTGGAAATTCAGATCAGGATTGGTTGGTATCGGGACAGCATGAAACACTCATCAATGAGTTATCAAAAATAAGCCAGGTGAAGCCTCTGCGAGTGATCTCGCGAAGAACTGTAAATGCATTTAAGAATTGTGACAAGCCAATCCCTGAGCTTGCCAGGGAAATTGATGTGGAATACCTGGTAGAAGCATCTGTGATGGGATCCGGCGACTCCATCACCCTGCAGTTAAGACTGATACAGGTCTATCCCGAAGAGAGTGTGGTCTGGGTACAATCATGTTCCAGCAATTTTTCAAATATATTGAAATTGCACAGCGATATTGCCGGTCAGATCGCTCAGAAAATGAATATAGAAATGTCTTATGAAGATATTGAGAAGATACCATTAGCCCGTGAGGTCAATCCAGAATCATACAAAGCATATCTCCGGGGTATGTATCACCTGAACCAGCTTACAGAAGGGTCTGTGGAGAAGGGGCTGGAGTATCTCCATGAGGCAGTCCGGATCGATCCCGGGGAGCCATTTGCCTATGCCGGATTGGCCCTTGGGTATCTTGAAATTGCACATGGACCACTGGACCCTGGTGATGCGCTTACAAAAGCTGAAGCAGCAGCAGCACAGGCTTTCAAACTTGACACTACAATGGCCGAGGTCTATGCAGCTCTGGCAGAAGTATACCTGTATGAACTTTGGAAATTCGATCTGGCAGAGAAGTATTTTCTAAAAGCGCTGAAAATAAATCCCAATCTTGCTATTGTACATTATCACTATTCATGGGCTCTGTATCTCTGGGGCAGGATGGATGAAGCGATTATAGAACATAAACTTGCCCAGAAGTATGATCCATTCAATCCATTGCATACAGCATGGCTTGGAACATTGTACTATTATAATGGTCAATTAGAGGAAGCAGTAGAAGTTGCCCTGGAATCATTTGAGATTCAAAAAGACTACCCTGCGGGATACTATGTACTGGGTAATGCCTATATAAAAATGGGAAAGTATGAGGAGGCGATAGAAACTCACAAGAAGCTTGCTGAGTTATACCCCTGGTGGTCGTGGGCACTTGGCTACACATATGCAGTTACAGGTCATACTGAGGAAGCCGAAGAGATCCTGAATGCATTGGAAAATGGTAGAATAAATGGTTGGATAGCTCATGGACTTTTGGTTATCAATACAGCATTAGACAGAAAGGATGAGGCACTCAAGGGGCTGGAGTATGAACCACATCATGCATTTACAGCATGGGTAGCTGTGATGCCAGAATTCGAAAATCTGCATGATGATCCACGTTATGAAGAATTTTTAGAACGGCTTAAACTTCCGTCATAATTTATTATCCCTGGCAGTAGTCATGCTACTGGCAGGGCGTAAAATGGGGGCTTTTCACTATAAGTGAAAGCAACCGTGAAACAAACCAACAATAATAAGGGTGTTCGCATGATATCTTTTTTTTTAAGATACAGGTTTTTAATTAAGTAAGTACAGGAATTTGGATCATTAGAACAAAATATGCACCTTACTAAACCATGTTCAAAAACGCCATCGTTCGCAAACCATGCCCGGAAATGATCCACGGACTTACCACTGCTTCAATGGGTTACCCTGATTATCAAGTTGCATTGAATCAGCATTCTATGTACATTGAAGCAATGCAATCATGCGGACTGAATGTTCATGTATTGGATCCCGACTCCACTTTCGTGAAAGATGTGGCATTATGCACATCGGTAAGCGCCATTCTCACAAATCCTGGAGCACCCTCCAGAAGCGATGAGCCGCTGGCAATGAAAACAGTTCTTCACTCCTATTATGACACCATTGATGTCATTGAGGCACCCGGAACCCTCGATGCAGGATATGTGATGATGACAGGCCGGCATTTCCAAAGACCAGAGAAAAAATTGAACAAGCCGGCTATAAAACCATCACCGTTGAAGTTTCCGAATTTCAAAAACTGGACGGGGGATTGAGCTGTCTATCCCTTAGGTTTTAATAACTTGGCACCATGGGAGCTGAGTATTTATCCATCTTGATCACCGGGGAGCAGGCAGCACAGATCGCTCAGGAATTGTACGGACTTCGTGGGACAATTGCAGTACTACCTGGTGAACTTGATTTTAATTTCCGAATAATCACTGACGCCGGTTCCTTCGTATTGAAGGTAAGCCGCCCGGAGTCAGACATTGAACAGATCGAATTTCAACAGGAGCTTCTCAACCACATGACAAACAACAGTAATGGGCTGGAATCCCCTAAGTTAATTCCGGATCTCCGGGGAAATCAACTGAGTGAAATAACAGATGATTCGGGCCATAACCGTAAGGTCCGTTTGTTATCGTGGATTGAAGGCAGGCTCTGGTCGAGTGTCAATCCAATAAGTAACCTGTTATTATTTAGTCTGGGAGCAGTGGCCGGAAGTCTCACCAAAGTACTACAGGATTTTGATCATCCGAAGTCCAGACGATATTTTAAGTGGGATGTGGCGCAGGCAGGGTGGACGTGTAATTATCTGCATATGTTCTCTGAGGAGCAACAATCGATTGTTACATACTTTCAAAAGCAATACAATTTATTCCAGGACAAATATCAACAGCTAAGAAAAGGATTGGTACACAATGATGCCAACGATAATAATGTAATTGTTTCCAATGATCTGATGGATCCAGAGGTAAAAGCCATCATCGATTATGGAGATGCAATATATACCCAGATCATCAATGACCTGGCCATCGCCATCGCCTATGCGGTAATGGGGAAGCCCGATGTTTTGAGTGCTGCTCTTCCAATCATAGAGGGTTATCACACTCAATTCCCCCTGCAGGAAAAGGAGCTGGGATTCCTCTACAACCTGGTGGCCATGCGTCTGGTGATCAGTGTGACTAAATCGGCCATTAACAAACAGGCAGAGCCACACAACGAATACCTGCTCATCAGTGAAAAACCAGCGTGGGATCTATTGAAAAAATGGAAGCAGGTCAAGGAGGAACATGCATTTTGCAGCTTTAGAAATGCCTGTAAGGTCACCCCTCACCCGAAAGAGGCTGAATTCATACGATGGGCGAAAAACAGGACAGTTAAACTATCTTCCCTGTTTCCAACCGTTAAAAAAGAACAGGTTCACCATTTGGATCTAAGTCTGTCCAGTCCATGGATTGGACATCAGTCGGATTTAGATGACCCGGATCACTTTCAATACAAGCTGGACAGCCTGCAGGTCCGGGAACCTGATAAGATTATTGGCGGAGGTTATCTGGAAGCAAGAACAGTATATACATCACCTGCATACGATAAACCGGGAAATAACGGGACAGAAAGCAGGACGATCCATCTCGGTATTGATCTCTGGATCCCTGCAGGGACATCCGTTCATGCACTGTTCGATGGTACAGTGGTCACCGCTGTAAATGATGAAGGGGACAAAGAGTATGGGGGACTGGTCATCATTAAACACCGGGAAGATCAGTTCGATTTCTTCATCCTGCACGGCCACCTTTCCATTCATAGTCTGAAAAACATTAAAGTCGGTCAGCATTTAAGAAAGGGTGAACTCATCGGAACCATTGGCAACTACGCAGAGAATGGCAACTGGGTGCCCCACCTCCATTTCCAGGTCATGCTTTCCACACTTGGCTATGTGGACGATTTTCCCGGGGTAGCCTATTCCCGGGAACTGGAGGTTTGGAAAAGCATATGTCCCGATCCCAACCTGCTATTCAACCTTCCCGGTCTGCAGAGTCAGCCTGTGCCAAATAGAGCCGAAATCATCGCTTACAGGAAAAGACATCTGGGAAAAAGTCTGAGCTTATCCTACAAACAACCTCTGAAAATGGTCAGGGGTTCCGGCGTTTACCTAATCGACGAAGCAGGGAGAAAGTACCTGGATACCGTAAACAATGTAGCCCATGTGGGACATGAACATCCGAATGTTGTGAAAGCCGGTCAGCAACAGATGGCAGTTCTGAATACCAATACCCGTTACCTGCATGACAATATCACTGATTTTGCAAAGGAACTGCTCAACACCTTCCCCGAGGAGTTGTCAGTGGCTCATTTTGTGAACTCCGGTAGTGAGGCCAATGAGCTGGCATTAAGAATGGCCCGCACCTGTACAGGAGAGAGGGATATGATCGCTGTGGAGGTGGGTTATCACGGCAATACCAGTGGGTGCGTTGATATCAGCTCCTACAAATTCGATGGCAAAGGAGGTGCCGGGGCCCCGGAATACACCCACATCGTTCCGCTGCCTGACAGCTACAGGGGTATATACAGGGGAAAAAATACCGGGGCCCGTTATGCCGGACACATCCAGGAACAGGTAGATCATATTCAATCTTTGGGGAGGAGTGTGGCAGGTTTTATTTGTGAAAGCATCATCAGTTGTGGTGGGCAAATTGAACTTCCGGATGGATACCTGAAAACAGCCTACGAAATTGTGCAAAATGAAGGAGGGATCTGTATCGCCGATGAGGTCCAGGTGGGTTGTGGACGTGTGGGAAGTGCATTCTGGGGTTTTCAGCTACACAATGTGATCCCCGATATAGTCACCATCGGCAAACCCATCGGCAACGGACACCCCCTGGCAGCAGTGGTCTGTACACAACAGGTGGCAGATGCCTTCGCCAATGGCATGGAGTACTTTAACACCTTCGGAGGCAACCCTGTTTCCTGTGCCATTGGGAAAGAGGTGTTGCATGTCATCATGGAGGAAAAGCTCCGGGAGAATGCCCTGCAGGTTGGAAATTATCTGAAATCGGAGCTGGTAAAAATGCAGAGAGAATTTTCAATTATCGGAGATATCAGGGGACAGGGACTTTTCCTGGGGATAGAACTGGCTGACAAATCCAGGAATCCCCTCACCGAAAAAGCAGCTTACCTGGCAAACAGAATGAGAGATCTGGGAATTTTAATGAGTACTGACGGAAAAGATGACAATGTCCTCAAAATTAAACCCCCTCTTATCTTCTCCAGGAAAAATTCGGATGAGCTTCTTTCCGGATTAAGAACTGTGATGCATGAAGACTTTATGAAGCAATGAGACTGACTGGGACAGAATATCACTTTTCTTATATCTTTAAAACCTGAACTCATTTAAAACCCATTTTATGAATAACAGAAAGAAACACCTGGCATGGATCATTATTTTTATGACTTTAGTATCATGCAATAATGTACCAGATCTGGGGATCTTCGAAGGGAATGGTGACATCGGAAATGTAAAATATGCCGGATCGGTTGTATTCAATCCCTCCGATAGCTCATACGCTGTATCAGGAGGTGGTACCAATATGTGGTTTAAAAGTGATGAGCTTCACTACACCTGGAAAAAAATGTCAGGAGATGTTTCGATTTCCGCTGACATAGAGTGGGTAGGCGAAGGGGTTGATCCACACAGGAAAGCCTGCCTGATAATCCGTCAGGATCTGGATACAAGTTCAACATATGCCGATGCGGCTGTGCATGGGGATGGACTGACTTCTATTCAGTACAGGGAAGTCCCCGGAGGAGTTACCCGTGAGGTCCAGTCCATTATCTCATCACCCGGAAGAGTACGCATTGAGAAAATAGGGGATTATCTGTCGATGTCCGTATCTTACGGTGATGAAGAGTTAAATTCATCGGGGGGAACGTTCAAGCTTCCGTTTACAGAACCTTTTTTTATCGGTTTGGGAGTCTGTGCGCACAATAACGATACCATTGAGACGGCCATCTTCTCCAATGTCCGGATTGAATCCATTACAGAAAAGCCAGATTCTTTGAAGAAAATTGAAAGTACGCTCGAAACCATTTCCATCGCTTCATTTGACCGAAGGGTCGTATACCATACCGACAATCATATCGAAGCCCCCAACTGGTCACCCGATGGAAAATCACTCATTTATAACAGTGGTGGCCTTTTATACAAAATCCCCGTGGAAGGTGGAGATCCAGTATTAATCCCCACCGGCTTTGCCAGGAGGATCAACAACGATCATGGTATCTCCCCAAATGGCACCCAACTTGTGATCAGCGACCAGACAGAAACCGGGCATTCGCTCATGTACACCCTACCCATCGAGGGAGGCGACCCAAAAAAGGTCACACCACTCAGTCCATCTTACTGGCATGGGTGGTCTCCTGATGGCGCAACCCTGGCCTATTGTGCTGAACGAAATGGCAACTATGATATATACACCATACCGGTTGACGGAGGTGCAGAAATCCGGCTAACCAATGCAGAGGGTCTGGATGATGGCCCTGACTACTCACCCGATGGCAAATACATCTATTTCAATTCGGTCCGGACAGGGACCATGCAGATATGGCGAATGATGGCCAACGGTAGTGAGCAGGAACAAGTCACAACCGATCAATACCATGATTGGTTTGCGCATCCATCGCCCGATGGAAAGTGGATCGTCTACGTAACATTCGGTACAGATGTGCCTGCGGGTTCACACCCACCTAACAAAGATGTGATGTTGCGGTTGATGAATCTTGAAACAAAGGAGGTTCAGGTCATGGCAAAATTATTTGGCGGACAGGGCACCATCAATGTTCCTTCCTGGTCTCCGGATAGTGAACATGTTGCATTTGTTAGTTATCGTTTGAAATGATTCTGAATGGCAAAATCCCTTCAGGAATCTTTAACCAATGCTTTCTGGATGTAGGGCACTATAACATCGTTCATCCTGTCACTGGTACCATCATAGGTAATGGTCACAATGGGGACTCCTGTCAGTTCACGAATCCGCCGGGTCATTGCCTCAGTTACAAGAGCCGGGCAGCAGAAAGATGGATTGGTCTGAACAAAGAGTGAGACCTCCGGGTAATTATCCATAATGTAGAAAATCTTCAGGATGTTGTCATAGGACTCTCCCGAATGCATTAGATTGATATTGAAATCGCTGAGGTGTTTTTCCAGGACCCTTGGTTTTATAACAGGCGCCGGTCCAAGGTATTTGCTGAATGGTTTATAATACTTATCGTCCATAAACTTAACCACATTCAGGAGGATCCTGTTCATGCTGGTTTCCACATGTTCTCCACGCTGACTGGAACGCCGGAATATGTTCTCAATGATAATCTTGGTATAATCGTGATATGGGGTTTCCAGGGCTTCTCCTCCGGCATCCTCAATGGCTCTGACCAGATCCTGGTTCATTACCTCATTATCCCTCACATACAAGTCTCCAAATATGGCCACAAGGGGTTTTCGTGATTTTTTATCATATTCAATTTCATCAACAAGATCTATTCCATCGCTGATGGCTCGTTCCATAGACTGGTCACCTGAAAATGCATTTAACAGGATCCTGTGCACCTCTTTGAATACTTCATCAGTGCGACCCGGAATCAACTCATAGGGTCTGATACGGCTGGCGATCTTTCTGAATAGTCCGCCCAGCATATAGGCGAAATATGCGTAATAAGTTACCCCAACTGACATCTCCCTGTGGGTAAGCTCCCCTGAATAGACTCCGGCCTTCTCAAAACCATTTCCGTAGTTTTCAAGGATACGTTTTATATAATATGGATATTGTCTTAAGTTACAGGTCATCTTACTCTCCATCATCCAGAGAATAACCTTGGATGGGTCCAGCTTATACTTGTCAATATAGTCGATATAATTCTGTGCGATGATATTAATAGGAAGGCACTGACCCGTATTATGTACCATGCTTTTCCGGATACTCAATTCGTTTGGTTCAAGCAACCTGGCATCAACGCCGGCCCGTTTCAGATTTGCTGCTATCAGTGGGCTCACAAACATATCCCAATTGGGCACCAGGAGTGTTCTCCCATTCAGGCTTGTGTCTACCCGTGGAAGGATCGATCCCAGGTCGGGCTCGGCAGCATCTGCCAAGTTCCGGGCATGGTTTCTGAAAGAGCGCAAAGCTGCTTCAATCCTGGTCTCATAACCCATATTTGAATCATGTTCATCGATCTGAATGATCAGGTAAGGTTTGCCATACAGATGCATCAACTGCTTAAAGTATTCGATGATAAATGAATCGGGAGCACATTTGAAGGCTGTGATCAGAACCGGGTAGAGGTTTTTTGTCCTCCCAACCAGTTCGGCAGCACGAAGTATATTTGAAGCAAAATGCCACGGGATCTTTTTCAGCAGGTTATTGAGGGCCTCATCCTGGTCGAGATCTATGGGCAACATGTCCTGGTACCATGCCCTGATACTCATCCTGGTAAAAATATCCGGAATCCCTTTATTTAAAGTTTCGGACAGCACCACATAAGGCCTTCCCAATAAGACCACTGAAACATCATTATCGTTGCCAGAGTAGGATTCATAAAGTCTCTCCATTTTTCTCTTCAACGACTGAGTAAGTGCATCACCCTTTTTCAAGGCACCTGACACATCGGAGATTGTTAGAGAATTGAATCCCATCTTCTTTAGACTTTCAAACAGGAGTTTTGAATTGTGTTCCGGGTTTTTGTGGAAATTGACCATGGGACTGATCAACTTCTTGCGAACATGATCTCCTTCCATGTAAGCAAGTGATGCACTGTACTGTGTATAGTAGCAGAAATTCTGTTCGGTATTCTTCGGCTTAATCCTGGATTCCAGATAGACAGGCATAAAAATAAAATCACAGGTTTCGGCAAGGTAGGCCACATGCCCATACATGGAATCAACGGGAGCACAGAATTCAGCTCCGGCGATTTTTTTCCCGGTTTTTAATGAATCTTTGTAACCTTCACTTGAATGCAGGGAAATACCCAGCTCCCTGAAAAAAAGAGTCCAAAAAGGCAGATCTTCCAAAAGGTGTAATGTTGCAGGCAAACCTATTACTGGTCTCCTGTTGTCTGAAGCCGACAGGTTCCCCAGGTGGTTTCGCATCAGTTTCTTTCGCTCTTTCAGC
>JAUVKN010000196.1 GCA_030596245.1 Bacteroidia bacterium
AGATCAGTGCCAAATGGGGCTTGCCGGTAATTATCCAGGAATTCATCAAGGGCACCGAAGTGAATGTGGTAGCCCTGGGAGATGGAAAAGGTAATACCATCGGTGCAGTTCCCATGAGGAAACAATACATCACCGACAAGGGAAAGGCCTGGTCGGGGATCACACTGGATGATGAGAAGTTGCTGGAGCTGACCCGCCGGATCATCAAAGCAATGAACTGGAGGGGCGGTATGGAACTGGAGCTGGTCAAATCTCAAAAAAATGAACTCTACATTATTGAGATCAACCCAAGGATACCGGCATGGGTATACCTGGCTGTAGGGGCGGGACAAAACATGCCTGAAGCACTGGTGAAGCTTGCCCTGAGGATGGAGGTCAAACCCTTTGAGAAATATGAAGTGGGAAAGATGTTTATCCGCTATTCCTACGACCTGATCACCGATTTGAAAGAATTTGAGAAACTCTCCACACTTGGAGAACTATAAAATATAGATCATGGAAAAGAAGTCATTTGAAAGACCATTTATTAAGAAATTGCAAGCAGGAATGCCCAGTAAGTTTGGGATGAAATCACAGGCTGAACCAATCACACATATAGACGATGTTCCTGTTCCCGAGCTCCTGGCGGAATATGGATCACCACTTTACGTTATTTCCGAAAAAACCATCCGCTCAACATTCAAGAAGTCGCGTCATGCCTTCACCACCCGTTACCCAAAAGTCCAGTATGCATGGTCCTACAAAACCAATTACCTGGATGCCGTCTGTCGTATCTTTCACCAGGAAGGCTCCTGGGCCGAGGTAGTTTCAGGATTCGAATATGACAAAGCCATTAACAATGGAGTGAAGGGCAGTCAGATCATTTTCAATGGACCGGACAAGACCGATGAGGATCTGAAAAAAGCCATTGAAAATGATTCCCTGATCCATATAGATCACTTCGATGAGATGTATTCCATCATTGCCATCTCTGAAAACTCCGGGAAACGACCCAAGGTGGCCATACGCGTAAACATGGACACGGGTGTTTATCCCATGTGGGACCGGTTTGGATTTAACTATGAAAACGGAGATGCATGGGATGCCATTAACCGGATCATGATCAATGAAAAGCTGGACCTGGTGGGTTTGCATACCCACATCGGGACCTACATGCTCACCTCCAACGCTTATAAAATTGCTGCCGGTAAACTGGCCGATCTTGCCTTTGGTATCGAAAGAAAATACGGAGTAAACATTAAATACATCGATGTGGGTGGAGGTTTTGCTTCCAATAACACCTTAAAGGGTGCCTATTATCCCGGATCAGATACGGTCCCCACAATCGATGAATACGCCGAAGCCATATCATCGGCCATCCTGAATTCGGAACTGAATCCCAGGAACCTGCCCACCCTGATCCTGGAGAGCGGCAGAGCCCTGATTGACGATGCAGGGTACCTGCTGGGGACAGTCATTGCCAATAAAAGGCTCTCCAGTGGAAACAGGGCCACCATTGTTGATGTGGGAATCAACCTGCTTTTTACCTCATTCTGGTATGAACATGAAATTTACCCTGCTGCACCGGTATCCGAGCACATGGAAGAGACTGCCATATACGGCCCCCTCTGCATGAACATTGATGTATTACGTGAAGCCATTCAATTTCCCCTCCTGAAGAAGGGAGATCAGTTCGTAATCAAACGAATCGGGGCCTACAACATGACCCAGTGGATGCAGTTTATTACCCTCCGTCCCAATGTTGTGCTGATCGACACCGAAGGGAAGGTCCATGTGATCCGGAAAATGGAGAATATGGAGCTGATCAGGCAACAGGAAGTAATCCCGGAACACCTTAAATAAACCAACAGGTTCTTCAAGATCTCTCTTTTGAAAGTCAGTGACGATATAAAGCTGTTTATTAGGTCCATACCTAATAGTTATGGTCAGGTTTTCTTTTCTGATCAGCGCCTTTTTGCACTGATACTCATGGGAATCACCTTTTTTGATCTCTATGCCGGGATGCTGGGATTCCTGTCAGTCATCACCACCAATCTGGTTGGATTTTTGCTGGGATTTGACAAGAAAATCATTTCCAAGGGCGTTTTCGGATTCAACAGCCTGCTTGTGGGATTAGGGCTTGGGATCTATTTCAAGCCAGATATACAGTTGATTTTGGTGATCATGATGGCAGCCATCCTGACCCTTTTAATCGCCGTTTCCCTGCAGGGAGTCATCGGAAAATATGCCCTCCCCTTTCTTTCCATCCCTTTCCTTCTCTCCATTTGGATCATGACCCTCTCTACCAGAGAGTTTGCGGCCCTGGGGATCAGCGAACGGGGGATCTATACCTTCAATGATCTCTATACCATCGGAGGGGATCCGCTGGTGAGGATCTATGATTGGTGGAACAACCTGCAATTGCCGCGCTCTTTGCGCATATATTTTATCTCCCTGGGTGCCATTCTGTTCCAGTACAACCTGCTTTCAGGGATCATACTTTCTCTCGGCTTATTGTTGTTCTCCAGGATCTCATTCTCACTATCTCTTATCGGTTTCTATACAGCCTATCTTTTTTATGAGATCCTCGGGGCCAATATATCTGAATTGAGTTACAGCTACATCGGGTTCAACTATATCCTTACATCCATTGCCGTGGGAGGATTTTTCATCATTCCTTCCAGACGGTCATATCTCTGGGTCATCCTGCTGATCCCCATCGTAGCCATGATTACCATCAGCCTTTCGAAGGTATTTGCAGTATTTAGTCTGCCCGTTTACTCCCTTCCGTTTAACCTGGTTGTACTTTTATTCCTATATGCGTTGAAATTCAGGGTAAACTCATCCACAACGCTGTCAGAGGTCCTTATTCAACACAACTCCCCTGAAAAAAACCTCTATGCATTTCACAATGATGTTGTTCGTTTCCGTCATCATGACAAAGTAAATATCAAACTGCCATTCCTGGGTACATGGACAGTCTCACAGGCTCATAACGGAGAATATACCCATAAAGATGAATTCCGTCATGCATGGGATTTTGTCATTACCGATACCGAGAGTCAACAATTTATGGGAAGCGGGGATCTCCTTACTGACTATTACTGTTACGACAAGATGGTCCTGGCTCCGGCCGATGGCACTGTTGAATTTGTCATGGACCGCATTCCCGACAATATCATCGGGGAGGTGAATCTGAAAGATAACTGGGGAAATACAGTCATTGTTAAACATGATGATAATCTGTATACTTCCCTGAGTCACCTGAAAGAGAGATCCATCAAAGTAAAAGAGGGCGATCTGATAAAAGAGGGTGACGAAATCGGCAGATGCGGTAATTCCGGTCGATCCCCATATCCTCACCTTCATTTCCAGGCGCAGGAGACACCCTACATTGGTTCATTCACTGTGGAATACCCCATCAGTTACTACATCAATCATCACCAGAAGGGATTCAAACTGGACTCTTTTGCCTTTCCCGAAATAGATGACATGATCTCAAGCATTGATCGCAGTGATCTTTTGTTTAACGCTTTTCACTTTATCCCTGGTAAACACTACCATTTTGAGGTGTTGAAAAACGGCGAGAAGATAGAGTCATTCTGGGAAATCAACACCGATCCTTATAACAATTCCTACATCCGTTGCCACCAATCGGGGGCCATGGCCTATTTCATCAACGACGGCAACCTCATGTATTTCACCCACTTTACGGGGAATAAGAAAAGTCTGCTTTACTATTTCTTTCTGGCTGCCTTCCAGGTGCAACAAGGCTTTTACCAGGACCTTATCATTTCAGACCGGTATCCTCTGAACCTGATCTTTAACCAGCCCCTTCTGGGGTTGCAGGACCTTGTAGCTCCATTCTGGAAATTCCTCCGGTCTGAATTCCAGTGTAAATATGACTGGATCGACAATGACATGTCCCCTTCAGAGATCAGACTGGTATCTTCAGCAACCAACAGCCTGGCTGGAAAGGTTTTGCGAAGATTCGATTTTTCCATCACTGTGAACGATAAAGGCATCCACAAGTTAACTGTGGAGACAGAGGACCTTCAACTGGAAGCGACATGTATAGAGTGATCACAACCATATGGCTCTCGCTGCTCGCACTTTCGGGGATCAACGCACAGAATCCGGTGGATTTTAACACCTTTAATACTGAAACCTACCGCCTCTACCAACAACAAAAGTGGGACAGCCTGATCGTCATGGGCCGGGAAGCATTGAAACAGGATTATGATTTCTATTACCTGAGAATAAGGCTGGGCATTGCGCTGTATAACCAGAAAAAATTCAGGAAAGCTGGTGTCCATTTCACAAAAGCACTTGCCATGAACCAGGGTGACCCTGTGGCCCTTGAGTATCTCTATTATTCCAGGTTGCTTGCCGGGCAAGGGGAGCAGGCGAACCTGGTAAGAGAGCAATTTAAAGGGGATCTTGCCCTCAAGTTACCCCCTTTCAAAGGAAAATTTTTCGGCCGTTTAGGAGTTGAATACCTCTACAACCGCGGTATGATCGATCATATCTCTACCAACCCCGAAGAGACATTCCCTGATCTGCCGTCAGGGGTACAATATATAACCCACCATTTTTCCAATGTTTCCCTGTCACTGACCAACAGCATAGCACCCGGGTTTTCATTGCATCATGCATACACTTTCATGACCAAAACCAATCTCCAGTATTACAACGACGGGAGTATGCAGTACTTTGTGGATAATCAGAATGTAACCCAGCACCAGTATTACCTTTCACCCCGTTTTACCACGCAATCAGGGTTTAAGATCATGCCCATGTTCCATCGGATAAAGGGAAAATATCAGATCCCTGTGGGGACTGCGGGTTCAGGGGGTTATTCCAGGGGATATTTGTATGATGTTGAATACATTGATTATGTGGCCGGCCTGGGCCTATCCCACAGTTTGGGCTCCTTCAAGCTAACACTGGGGGCCTGGTATGCCACCCTCAATGATTCGGAACAGGTACAAAACAGGCTGGGGCTAACCTGGTACCCCAAAGGAAATCTCAATTTTTATGCAAGTGCGTATATGAATAGTCAGTATGAAATAACTGAAGGAGAAGCTGTTCTGCGATGGATCCCAGAAATGCATATTGGATTTTCAATATCAGAGAAGCTCTGGTTTGATCTGAACGGAACCATGGGGGAGATGACCAATTACCTTGAAAACAATGGTCAAATTGTCTACAACAGTTTTTCAGAAACCATCCAGCAGAAAGTTAAGTTCACGATTTCAATACCGGTTTCCGAGAGAGGATCACTGCTCTATCTGGGCGGAAGATGGACATCGAACATCAGCGAGTTTTATCCGCTTGTATATGATCCGACCGGGACTACAAATACCAAATCTTATAACACTTTATCATTTTACGGAGGAATATCATGGAAATTTTAAGACCTATAAAGCAAGTTCTGGCACTCAGCCTGCTGATCAGTACCCTCTCAGTCTCAGGCCAGGATTTTAAAGAAATCAAAGACGCTTTTCAGCAAAGTTACATCCAGGAAGCCACAGGGGAGGTGGTTGCAGCAGCCACCAGTCTGAAGAATGTTTATAGCGAAAAGTCATACGAGATCAACCTGCGTTTGGGTTGGTTGAGTTACCAGTCAGGCAACTTCACCGAATCCATGGCCTATTATAACAAAGCCATCGATCTGATGCCCTATGCCATCGAACCCCGGTTCGGGGTAGTCTATCCCGGGGCTGCCATGGGCAACTGGTCTGTGGTCATGAAACAGTACGAGAAGATCCTGGAAATAAGCCCGAATAATTCCATTGCTATGCACCGGCTGGGATTGATCCTTTACGGTAAAGGGGAATATGAAGCAGCCAAAAAGTACTTCGCGAAAGTGGTCAACCTCTATCCATTTGACTATGATGCCCTCTCCATGCTGGGATGGTCCTATTTTAAATTAAGCAACTACCGGGAAGCAAAGGTGCTGTTCCAGAAGGCTCTCCTGCATACTCCCGGAGGTTCTTCGGCCATGGAGGGTCTGGATCTGCTCGAGAAACCCTAACTTTTCAACTGTAGAATTTATCCATTGTATATAAAACCCTTAACCATGAAAAAACATGCCCTGACAATCATTTTGTTTATGACGGGACTGGCACTGTTTGCCCAGCCTGTTCTTGAAAAGATCTATACCGAATCGGTCACCATAACCCGGCTGGAAAGTATTGGGGAGGTATATTTCTCCATGGATGTGATTAACAAACAATGCCATATCTATAAAATGGACCATAGCCTTTATAAGAGCATTCCGATCCCCACTCCTGAGGGTTACTATCTGTCCGATGTACAGTATGTATCGGAAAAGCTCTTTAATGATGACAATCTTGTGGAACTCGTCTACAGTTATACAAAATATGTTCCTACCACCACCTCTTACTACTATATCTACGAAACCAAAGTTATCAATGAAAACGGGACCGTGTTGCTCACCATACCGGGCGCGGGGCACACCAATGTCATTGAGACGCCTGACCATGGCAAGAAATTCCTGGTGTATGAATATAACTATTCGGTGATCCCCTACCGAACTTATACCCATGTGTATAGCCTTCCCGGATCTGCTACAAAATCTTCAGAATATACCATATCCACCATGAGCCTGGATAACCCATTTCCAAATCCAACCAGCCGCCAGGTTCATATTCCGGTGCAGCTTCCGGAAGGGATACATTCCGGAAACCTGGAGTTGTTTGATCTGAATGGTCAGAGAATCATCAGCTATCCTGTAACTGAAACCACCGAAAACCTGATACTGCCCACCCATCAACTGAGCCCGGGAACCTACATCTATCACGTTGACTCGGGACACTGGCGCTCCGAAGCTAAAAAGATTGTGATTCATCAGTAGTCGATTTACGGGGATCTGTATTAAGACCGGGAGACCTGAAAGCCCGTTTGGGAAACAGTGAAATCCACAAACCGGGCCCTGGAGTTTGGGGGCTTTGATTCCAGAAGTTGCCGCAACTTCACTGCAGCTTCCACAGACTTCGAAAACATGAGCAGGTAACCTCCTCCACCGGCTCCTAACAACTTGTATCCTAGCAGGTAATCATCCACCATCCTGGTGATGCTCTGAATAACCGGTGGATTGGTACCTTCGTCCAACCGCTGATTCAGATCCCAGCTAAGGGCCACTCTTTCTGCAAGGCCCTGATAGTTGTTGCTTAAGATTGTTTCGAAAGTCTCTTTTGCATGTTCCTTCATTTCACTAAAGATCTCAAGGTGACGGGAGGAGTTGAGAAACATGGCCTTTACGATCTCTCCCAGGATATCCCGGGCTACACGGGTTACACCCGTATAGTACAACAACATCATATCCCTGGTTTCCCGATGTGAAAAGAGTTGATCGGGCAACCATTTAATAACCGGTTTTTGCATGATCCCCGACTCTGTTTCCAGCAACTTCACACCCTCAAAGATCCCCCCGTACTGGTCCTGCCAACCTCCCCCTGTGGTAAGCATCTGCTCAAGGATCAGGGTGCGGTAGCCGACTTCATGTTTGTCCCAATTCAATCCGCAAAAGTCACTCAATGTACCCAACACGGTGGCGGCCAGGTTCGAACTTGTTCCCAGACCGGACCCTTTGGGGATGGCTGCCAGCAATGACATTTCAATACCGCAACCGAATGCTTTTAGCTGTGATGCCAGATCGGGGTACTCTCTTTCGGAAAAAGCCGGACCAAACCCGGCCAGCACAAGAGCCGCCAAGGGAATGGAAAAACCCCCGCCCAGCTGATCATACTGGTTCAGTTGGTCGAAACTGGAAATCTCCATTTTTTGTCCCAGATCGATGGATCGAAGGATAATCTTATGTTCATCCAGTGGACGGGCAAACACCTGCAACGGAAGCTGTCCGTTTAATTCAACGGAGAGGTTCACTACTTTTCCCCCCTCCATAATAGAGTAAGGAGGGGTATCGGTCCACCCTCCGGCCAGATCCAGCCTCACCGGGCTTCTTCCCCACAG
>JAUVKN010000087.1 GCA_030596245.1 Bacteroidia bacterium
CATTTTAAGGAAAATATCCTCTCTAATTGCTCTGAAATCATTGTAGATTCTGGTTCTCTCCTGGATATAAGTCAGCTGTGATTCAAGGCTGGCGGTATCCAGAATTGCCGGTGTCACATATTGTGCGTTCAAGGATAGTACACTAACCAGTGAGAGGCAAAATATTGCCAGAATGGTGGCGGTTGATAGATAGATAGATATCATCATGTTCGCTTATTCTGTTGAAAGAACAAATTTAGGAAATATATATGATCTCACCCCATACATTTTGAGATGATATCAAACAGACCCCCCCTCAATGATGATAAATTAGCGAGGCAAAGGTGATTAATATATTCTTTTGATTACAGGTACTTATGGTACTCCAGGGGCAGATCAAGGTATTTCCGGTACCTTTCCGCATCAGGCCCAAAGGCTTCTGCCGATTTATCCTGGATCTTATAGGTACAGTGTTCACCAATGATGTTTGAGATGTTGATCTCAAACTCTTTACCACTATCATCCGTCATGTGGACCTTTACCAGGTGAGGATTCTCTTCCTTATTCAGTTTGGCGTGGCAAACCGGACAATAAAACTTGTACTCCACTCCCTCTTCGAGCTGGAAATCAGGATGGTTTTTTTTTGTATAGTTTCCAAGTTCTGTATTCAGGAAAAGGAGACCTTTTTTATTATCGGGCGATTTGGCAGAGAATACCAGGGAAGTTCCAATATTAATATTGCTTCTGCAGATAGGGCAAAAATAGTTGTTGGGCATGGTTCATTATATTTTTTGGTTTATCTGTTTGATGATCAGGTTGGCTGTTTTTAGAACCCGGGGTGATAACTTATCTCCAAATTCCGTAGTACGAGGCTGGATACCAAGTACATAAGTAGGATATTGAAAGAAATCACCCAGTCGACCCAGTGATATATTGTGGGTATTAAATGTGATGTCTTCCACATCATTCAGCGATACAAGTCGGTAAGTTCCCGGGCTGGATCCCAGTTCCATACAATCCAGGATCACTATGGTACCAGGAACCATGGAGTTGATCTTACCAATATAATTTTCAACACTAACTTCAACTGTAAGCGCTCTGATATGATTGGTTTCCAGGATCTGTCGGCTGATGATTACGCCGACTCCGTCATCGCTTTTTAGTACATTGCCTACCCCGATAAATAACAACCGGTCGGCTTTATCTAGCATATCAGCCAGTTGCAGTTCCAAGGATTAAATATATTTAATAAGGACGGATCGCATGCAATTGGGACAAATGATGTTAAACATATCCTTCCTTTTTAATCCGTCTTTGATCTCAAGGTCGGTATCTTCCTTTGGAGCCAGTTGAAGTTTTTCATTGAGCAGGTTGAGGTTAAGGATGGAAGCAAAAGCTTTGGCTCCAAGTTTCTTATGCAGGTAGTTGATATGCTCTTTGGTGGTAATGATGGCCTGACAATGTTTGCAAACCACAAGTTCCTTCTCCTGCTCTTCAATAATCTTCTCCCTTTCAAACACAGTCAGGTCGAAAATTTTGTCAGACAGCACAACACCTTTGCCAGTAATACAGTGTTGCTGACACATTCCGCAAAAAATACATTTCCCGTAATCCCGGGTAATGAAACGCTTCCCGTTATTGCGGTCATCTCTAATGGTAATGGCATTGGGGGGACACACATTGGCACAGGTCTCACATCCCACACAATACTTATCATCCACCTCTGGTTTTCCTCTGAAATTCTCATAAGGAGTATGAGGTTTATGTGGAAACTTTGTGGTAAAAGCGGGAGTAACCAGAGAAACTACCGCTTCCTTTAACTCTCTTATTTTAGGATACTTCATTTTACTGCGTCTTTATAGTCGTCCTTGACACTCTTGTCTCCAAGCTTGACTCCAAAATGATAGGCTCCCCTGGCCAGGGCATGGGCGGCCACTGTGGCCCCGAAGAAGAGCAGGGGAATGGCAATAAGGGCTTTAATTCCGGCATCCACCAAGCCATAATGAAACAGGGCTCCGGCCAGAATACTACAAGTACCCAGTGTGCCACATTTGGTTGCAGATTGAAGCCGGTTATATACATCTGGCAATCTGATCAAACCAATGCAGCCAATAAGGTTAAAGAGTACTCCAATGGTTATAAGTATAGTACTGATCATCTTATTCGTTTAGTTTTTTTCCGCTTAAATATTTTGCCAGGGTAAGTGTTCCGATAAAACTGAGTATGATCCATGCGATCCCGATATCCAGGATAAAACCTCGTTCGGTGATGATGGAAAGAATCGCACAAATACCCACGACTAAAACACCAAAAATATCCATCGCTACCATCCTGTCGGCTATGGACGGGCCACGAATAATCCTGAAAAGGCAGGATGCACTGAGTGCAATCTGTATGTACAGAAGAATCTCAAGTAAGTCCATTATTCAAAAGTCTTTTTAATATATTTTTCAAAGCGTCCTGAGATTTTACGACCATATTCCTCCGGATCATTTGTGCTTACATAGATCCAGTGGACATATAGATAGTCATCAATAATGTCAACTGCTATGGTCCCGGGTGTCATGGTGATGGAGTTGGCCAGCATGGCCCTCGCAAAATCCGATTGTAAATCGAGCTTCACCTTTACGATTCCTGGTTTAATGGGCATGGCAGGATGAAGTACCCGGTAGGCAACATCGATGTTTGCCTTGATACATTCCCAGATTAAGATGACCAGGTAAACCAGGAGCCAGAAATACCTGTGTGGTTGCAGAAATTTGTATACACTATCTAAAAAGTATTTTGCAAATAGCAGGGAGGTGATCAGCGCAGCTGCTCCTCCGGCAACCAGGTTGGCCACCGACAGGTCAAATGTAAGCAGCAACCAGAACAGAAAAGTCAATATGAACAGGGCCAGGTATCTCATTTTATAGTCCTAAGATGGTTGTGGAATAGAGATCAGATTGCATCAGAACATTGATGGCAGGACGCAATACGGCATCGTTGATAGACGGAAATGCCAGCAGGCTAAGAGCGAGACAGAGAATGGCAAGGAATACCATGCTGAACGACATGGGGAAGGGTACCTCTTTTATCTTTTCCAGTGATTTACCAGGGCTTTTATTAAAAAATGCGAAACGTTGAAACTTCAGGAAATATGCGAGTGTAACGATGCTGACTACCACTGCAAGTGTGGCCAGCAGGTAAAATTTTCCGTTGATGGCAGCGATAATAATGATCAGTTTGCTGAAAAATCCGTTAAAAGGAGGTATTCCTGAGATGGACATGGATGCCATAAATGAGGTGGAGGATGTAACCGGCATTACCGGGGCAAGGCCTCCCATTTTCTTTAAATCACGGGTATCCAACCGGTGCTCAAGTGCACCTGCATTCAGGAACAATAGACCTTTGAATACTGCATGGTTGACCAGATGGTACAATCCACCTGCGATGGCCAGGGATGCTACAGGCAAGTTATCACCCTTCGCAAGAAGGATCATACCCATTCCAAAAGCCATGACCACAAGGCCGATCTGACTGATGCTCGAATAAGCAAGCAAACGTTTTACATCCCATTGTATAAGGGCCAACAGAGCACCGATTACCATTGAGACCGTTCCAAGTACAGTGATGACAACCGCTATTTCATGGCTGAATACAAACATGTTAAAGAATAACCGGATGAGCACATAGATACCAACAGCTTTGATCAGCACACCGGACAGCATGGCTGAAATGGGAGAAGGTGCCGATGAGTGAGCGTCGGGCAACCAGGCATGGAAAGGGATGATGGCAGCCTTCAGCCCAAATCCCGAAATGAGCAACACCTGGATAAAAATGTAGAAGGGCTTGCTATATCCCGAATCCAGTACATTTCTGACATCGGCAATGTTCAGGGTTTTGGTTTTCCAGTAGATCAATCCAATGGCCAACAGGATTAACATGGAGGCAAGGCCTCCCAGCACCTGGTATTTAAACGATGCCTCCAGTTCGGTTTTGCCCACGCCGAACGCAACAAGTGCATAAGAGGAGATGACCGACACCTCCAGGAAAACAAAGAGGTTAAAAAGGTCACCACTGAGCACCACTCCATTCATACCGGCAATGATCAGGCAAAACAAGGCATAATAGTTGCCCTCTGCCGTATACTTTCTGATATAGGAGAGGGAGTAGAACAGAGCGATGAATCCAATCAGGTTGATGATACAAAGCATAAGTGCTGAGAATCCGTCCAACACCATAAAAATGCCAACCGGGAAACCACCTTCATAAGCCCACCCTCCCATGGTATACTGGATGGAGGATGTGCCGAGGCCGGAGAACTCATAAACAGCCATGACAAGCAGTGCTAGTAATGTAAGGGGAGCAAAATATCTATGAAATCCCTTCACCAATTTGCCCAGGAGCATGATCAGGAATGCCGAGATCAGAGGTATTGCAACAAACAGGGGGATCAATGCATCCATCTTTTATCCTCTTAAGTTTTTAATTTCTCGAATGTCGAAGGTTTTATACTTCCGGTATAACCGAATGGCTATGGCCATTAGCATGGCGGTAGTAGCCAGGCCAATTACAATGGCAGTTAGAACCATGGCCTGAGGCAGTGGATCTACGTAAACCTGACCGGTTGTTCCGGGGTCTACGATGGGTGCAAGCCCGTTATCGATGTACCCGATCAGTACCAACAACAGGAATATGCTGAACTCCATGATTGACATGGAGATGGCAATCTTGATAAGGTTCCTGCGGGTGATGACACCGTACAGGCCTACCAGGAACAGAACAAAGCATAGGATGTAGACTGTCATTTTGAGCTCTCCTCTTTAAAGATTACAAGTGCAAGGAATATGGTAAGAATGGCACCAGCCACCTCAATTCCGATAAATATATTATACAGGGGGATCGCTCCGGCGCTGAGAAGTTCTCCTGGTGTTCCTTTTGGCAGAAAATTGAAGAAAAACACCTTTATGCCAAAGAGCAATGCCATCATGGCAAGTATGGTTACCATGAGTATGGCCACGCTTTCAATATTTGAGCTGCCTGCCACCTCCTTTTTGAGGTTCAGCGCACTGTTTCCGAAAGCAAGGATAAGAAGGATAAATGCTCCGGCGATAATGGCCCCTCCTGCAAATCCGCCTCCTGGTGTCAGGTGCCCATGGAGGATGATATAGATCCCGTAGAGGAATATGAGTCCTGCCATCAGCTGGGTTATCTTTTTAACAATTGTGGACATTCCTTCCATAGCGGATTATTTTTTTCCTTTCATTCTCAGCAGAGTAAGCGCTCCTAGCGCAGCTGTATAGAGTATGACCGCCTCCCCCAGGGTATCATAAGCCCTGAAGTCAAACAGTACACCTGTAACCAGGTTTACACTTCCGGTCTTTTCCACGGCTCCGTTCACATAGATCTCAGACATCCTCAGGGTGTGTGCCCCCAATGGATCCAGGTTTTCAATGGCCTGAATGAAAAAGTAAAATAGTCCGGCGAAAATGATAAATCCGAGGATCATTTGAACAATGGACCTCCTGTCGGGTATAGTTTCTATTTCACTTCGGGTACTGTCCAACACCACAGCAACCATAATAACCAGCGTGATGGTCTCCACCACAATTTGCACAATGGCCAGGTCAGGTGCTTTAAGTAACAGAAAGCAGATCACCAGGCCGTAACCGACCATGCCAATGGCGATGACGGCGGATAAAAGATCTTTTGCATGGAGTGCATAAATGGCTCCGATGATCATGAATCCCAGTATGATGGAGATGGTCAGTTCCATATTTAATTGTATTAGGTTATCAGCAAAAGCAAAAGGATGACCAGGCCGGCCAAGACCCAAAGGGTGTAATCGTGCAAAATCCCGGAATGAGCCCTGCTGAACAATCTACCCAGCCAGGTTAAGAACTGCCTGGTAAGATCGTACAGATCAAACCATTTATCCTTTGCCTTCCGGTACATGAAAGCAAGCCATTTGAATTCCTGGAAACTCTTGTAGAATTCAAGTGTGGAGAAGGAGGTCTCTTCCTGCATCTTCTCTCCTCCCACGAAACTATCCAAAGTGCGGAAATTCTTCAAGTTGCCCATGAGGTAGATCAGGATACCAAGTGCAATGGATACCAGGACAAGGAGACTTACGGTGGAGGAGTCCCAGATACCTGTATACTCAAATACTCCGGTAACAGGCATGAACAGTCTGGGAATAATCTGGTTTGTTGCAAATACCCCGAAACCAATACACCCCATCGCAAGAATCAACATGGGTATCCACATAACAGGAGATGCTTCGCGTACGGCTGACAACTCCTTTCTCTGGCGGCCCAGGAAAATCCCCCCTATGAATTTTATAAAGCTGGCCAGTGTGAGTGCAGAGCCAAGGACTGCAAGCCCAAGCCAGATGATCCATAGTTTGTTGGCGATCCCGATTCCCTGACCAAAATCGATAATCCCCTGGTAGATCATCCATTTGGAAGCAAATCCGTTAAAGGGAGGGATCCCCGATATGGAGAGGGCAAAAATAAGTGCTGCAAAAAAGGTGAGTGGCATGGCCCGGGATAAACCACCAAGCTCATTCAACTCTTCCTTCCCGGTTTGTTGCTCCACGGCCCCTGCAGTCAGAAACAAGCCCCCTTTGTAGATGGCATTATTGATCATATGGAAAAGGCCAGCGGCAACTCCGATCAGGGAACCAAGCCCAAAACCTAAAATCATATAACCCACCTGGGATACAGCATGAAATCCCAGCAATCGTTTGTAATTGTGTTGTACCAGTGCCATCATGACTGCTGTTATAATGGTGATTACCCCAATGGTAAGCATCATGAAACGCAACCACTCACCCACAGCGAAGAGTCCGGTGGTGATCCTGGCAAGGAAATAGATGCCAAGGAGTTTATCCAGTGATGCAGGCAGGTATGCCGATGAGGTGGCTGGAGCCTTTTCTGCGTAATCGGGCACCCATGTGTGGAAAGGGAATGCACCAGCTTTGGTAAAACTGCCTGCAAGAAGGGCAAGAAAAGCAACTGTTCTCACCAGATCGCTGGTGGGCAGGGTAATTTCATCCATATTCAGAGTACCCGTGATTCTCCAGATAATGGCAATTCCCAGAATCATGATCCCGTCGGAGGCCCCGATGATGATCAGGGTTTTTTTGGCTGCAGCACTGCTTGTTTCGTCATTTCCACGGATCAGCCGATAGAGGGTTAGCCCAAGTATTCCCCAACAAATGAGAAATAACAGCAGATTGTTGGAGAGAACAGCACCAAAAGAGAATCCCAGTGTAATCAGGAACCAGGCATGGTAGTTTCGCATGGCTCCTGCAGTTTTATACATGATGGAGTATACAGCTATTAAGAGGGATAACAGGCTGATAAATAAAGTAATCAACTTGCTGAGTCCGTCCAGGGAAAAGGAGCTGTATTTGTCGGCATCGGCATAGGCATTCAGTCCCGGAGTCTGCATTCCTGATGCAGCGACCCAGTCTCCCAACGAGAAAACTATATCTTCTGAACCGAAGAGCCGGATGGCCAGAAAGCCGGTAATTAGGGTTACCCCGATGGCAATGATGCCCTTGATGAATCGAAAACCGGCAGGAATTAGAAACAACAGCAGTCCGATCAAAACGGGCAGGACGATGATATTTATGGCCTGGGTCATTGTTATGGGTTATTCATTGTTCAGCAATCGGTTTGTTATCTGTGTGGAGTGTTCGATGATCTCTTTTGCATTCATGATCCGTTGACCGTTGTTTCGGTCAATGGCCACTGCCAGCCGTTCCGTACAACAATAGCAGGGATCCACTGCAGCCAGCGTTATGGTAGCATCGGAAATGCTCTGTCCCACACAGGACTTTTTAAATGTGGCAATGTTGGTGTAGCTTGGAGCCCGAATTTTGTGACGTGCAGGAGAATTGGATCCGTCGGAAACCACGAAATGAAAGACTTCACCCCTGGGCGCTTCGGCCCGACCGATCCCATAGCCTTCCGGGATATGTTTTACCTTCACATCGATATCCCCCTCTTTTTCTCTCTTCAATCCTTCGAGGCACTGTTCGATGATGGAGATCGATTCATACATCTCCAGCAACCTTACCTCGGCTTTGGCAAACACATCCCCGGCCTCTGATGTGATCACCTTCCAGTTCACCAGCGGATAGGCTGCATACGGATCGTCACGTCTGATATCTATATCAACACCCGAGGCCCTGGCTGTGGGTCCCACAGCAGCAAAATTCACAATATCTTCCCTGGTGAGTACTCCCACACCTTTGGTCCGGGCATGAAAAACGGGATCATCCGTCACCGCTCCCACCAGCAGGTCCGTTTTTTTCTTGACCAGGGCCAGCACCTCTTGGATGGCTGGTATTTTTGCCTTTTCAATATCCCTGCGAACCCCTCCTATCTTGAACATCGCATAGTTGTTCCTGTTCCCGGCGATCATTTCAAACAGGTCAAGCACAGGTTCCCTGTACTTCCAGGCCCACATAAAGACGGTATTGTAACCAAGGAAATGGCCGGCCAATCCCACCCATAGCAGGTGACTGTGTATTCTTTCCAGTTCTCCAATAATAGAGCGGATGTATTTGGCACGGTTGGTAATTTCAACATTTATGATCTCTTCCACACTGTTTGCAAAGGCAAAAGGATGGGAAGTGGAACATATGCCACAGATCCTTTCCACCAGGAAGAAAACCTCGTCATAGCTTTTTTTCTCACTGAGTTTCTCAATCCCCCGGTGGTTGTATCCGGTTTCCCATTTTATATCTTTAACGATCTCCCCTTCACAATACAACTTAAAGAGTTCAGGTTCTTCCTGCAGGGGATGGTAGGGTCCTATAGGTATCAACGTCTGTTTGCTCATTGTTGCACCTCCCCTTTTGATTTAAAATCTTTCCTGTAGGGATAGACTCCTTTGGCCCAGTTGCCATCAGAAAGTAGTTGGTCCAGGTTTGGATGATTGAGAAAATCGATGCCAAAAAGTTCATGCATTTCCCTTTCAATCCAGTTGGTGGCCTCGAACATATTGGAAAGAGATTCCACCTCAGGTTTAATATTGTCCAGGATCACAAGAAGATTCAGGATGAGACCTGTTTGATCGAAACTGAAATGGTAATAGATCTCAAACCCCCTTCTGGTATGAAGCGCAGAGGCGATAATAAACCGAAATCCCATGGTTTTATAAAGGTGTTCGGTCATGGCAACCAAAGCTTCAGGATGAATGGTAAGGGTCACCCTCCGGTCATTTTTTGTGACAGTCTCCAGGATCTCTTTCCCGAACGTTTTTTTCAATTCTTCAAGCACCATCATCATCAGTTTTTACCAAGCAGTTTAACGATACCAGCCAGGATAGCTTCAGGTTTAGGGGGACACCCCGGGATGTAAGCATCTACTGGGATGATCTTGTCCACCGGACCTGCAAATGTCTCTCCTTCTGCAAAAATCCCACCGGTACAACCACAGGCTCCAATGGCCACAACCAATACAGGTTTGGGTGCCTGCTCATAAATCTCAAGCAGTCGTGGTTTGTCCTTTTTATTGATGGAGCCATTCACCAATAGTACATCGGCATGTCTGATGCTTCCTACCAGTACCATTCCGAACCGCTCCACATCGTATTTTGGTGTCAGGCAAGCCAATATTTCGATATCACAATTGTTGCACGATGCTCCTCCAAAATGAAAAAGCCAGAGTGATTTTTTGAAACAGAATGTTTTAAAGCCCACAGTTCAATTTTTTATAAGCCAAATATTGCAAGCACAATGGCGATGATCGCCAGAAGATTCATCCAGGTGAAGAAGAAGCGAATGGCCTGCTTGATTTTTACCCGGGGATTGGTGTTTCGGATCAGCGTGAGCAATAGTACTACAGCAAGCAGTTTCAATATGGCCCACAGGATGTGAATACCTTCCAGTTTGATGCCATTCATGAGGATGGCGATAATGAAAGCTGGAAGGATAAAGAAGAGCATATATTTAGAGAGCCTTATCATGGCATAGGGGGTTCCCGAATATTCAATAAATATGCCATCGCAGATCTCGGTCTCCGCTTCGGGCATGTCAAAGGGGACCAGTGCCAGTTTTGCCTGCAGACAGAAAATGGCAACAATAAAAAGAAGTACCCCGGAAAAACTACCTATAAAGGGTGATCCCTCCCGTTGAATTTGTATGATCTGGTATAGATCGATGCTCTGTCCCGATTTGATAATGATCCCTGCCATGACCAGCAAAAATGTGAGTTCATAACTCATGATCAGTTTCATCTCCCTGGATGCTCCAACTGCCGCCAGTGGATTTCCCGAGGAGAGTGCACCAATCACATAGGTCAGCGATGGAATGGTAAGCAGGTAGAAAATTACGATCAGGTCACCATGAAAACCGGTGGTGATGTTCATCAGTGGTAGCAGGATAAAAACCCCGGCCATGGTAGCACCAAACACAGCGAAAACAGGTGCGGCAAGGAACACTCCTTTTGCTCCCCTGGCAGGCAGGATGGTCTCTTTTACCAGCAACAATTTAAAGAAATCGTAAAATGGTTGTAAAAGGGGAGGCCCTTTCCGGAACTGGACCCTGGCAGTTATTTTACGGTCAAACCAGGAGAGAAAAGCTCCAATAACAGCCGCAAAAAGAAAACCCGGATAGATGAGAAAATAGAAGAGGTAGGTTTCCATAACAATCGATTTACAAATTGTCAGTTTTCCACATACGCTCTCTTACGAGGATGTGGTCATTCAGCTTGAAAATGTGTTGCTCAGGATCTTCCTCCATATCCACAAGTTGTACGGCGCCTTCAGGCGAATTCCTGATGAACTGGTCCAGTTCTTTTTTATCCATTACATCATAATAATTCTCCTCATCCCTGTGATAGTCAAAAAAATCTGTCATCATGGTACCGAAAGGACAGATTACCACACAGGACTTACAGGAGATACAGAGGTTGGTGGAACGGGTAATGATGTCTTCCTCATTTTTTTCCAGGGCATCGGCTGGGCAAACTTCGATGCAGGGTGCATCGGTGCATCGCCTGCAGGTAAATTGAAAAACCGCCAGTTCCCTGATGCTTTTCAATCCCTGAGCTCCTACTGAAGGTCCATAGAGCCCTTCCGGTGGAGATTCATCACTGCTTTTCCCCGGGAGTGATCTGAATTTTTCGAGATCAATAAGGATCTTTTGTGCCATGGTTAATTCCAGATATGGGGTTGATCTTTGATTTCATCATAGGTGAATACGGGACCATCCTTGCAGACAAGGTATTTGCCCATCATGCAGTGACCGCATTTCCCCAATCCGCACGACATGTTCTTCTCCATGGAGAGGAATATGTCAGATTCGGGGTAACCCATTTCTAGCAGTTTCATGGTGCCGAACTTCATCATGATGGGGGGGCCACAGACGACTGCAACAGAGTTATTAATATCCATTTCTACATCATCCAGCAAAACAGTGACAACCCCCACTCTTTCTGTCCAATTCTCATCGGGCTGGTCCACGCTACGCAATACTTCAAACTTGGGGGTTTGCCTCAGCTCCTCGACGTAGGGTTTGTAGACGCAATCCTCAGGAGTTTTTGAACCATAACAGAGGGTCACTTTTCTAAGCTTATCGGAGATGGCAATCAGGTTGTACAGCAGGGAACGGATGGGAGCAAAACCACAACCTCCCCCCAGGATTAGCACCTCTTTGTCGTAGAATTTCTCAACCGGATATCCGCGTCCGTATGGTCCCCTGATCCCCATTTTTTCCCCGGGCTGCATGTTGTGCATGTGGTCCGTTACGTATCCGGTCTTCATCACAGTGATCTCCAACTGGTCGGATTTAAGAGGAGAAGATGAGGGTGTGAATGGTGCTTCTCCCATACCGTCGATGGTCACTTCAATGAACTGTCCGGTTGCAAAAGAGAACGCTTCCTCGGGAACCAATACAAATGTTTTAATCAAGGGTGATTCATTGATGACCTTGATCAACTCAGATTTAAGAGGCTTGTATAGATTACCATTCATACCTTTACTGATTAATTTGACAACTCGACGAACAACTCATTTTTATTTATCTGGCCAATGCAGGTTTCTATGCATCGGCCACAACCGGTACAGGCCTTTAAATGATATTTTTCCGGCTTCCATACATATTTACACATGTAGCGGTTCCTGAACCTTTCTGAAAGGTCTCCAAGGGCATCTTCTCCACCGGCCACCCGCTCAAATCCCGGGTACTGACAGGTGTCCAGCTGCCTGATCTTTTCAAATCCGGGCTTATCGATAAGCAGGAAGCATGAGCAAGTGGGACAGATGGCACTACATGCCCCGCATGAAACACAGCTGGAAGCGTACTTCTTCCAGGATTCATCTCCGGCAGAGGAGACCAGCATGCCTGTCTCTTTGTAGTCGGGCAGTTCCCCGTTTTGTTTCTTCAACTGATCCAGTACCTGGGTCCGCAATGTTTCCAGGGATTCTTCCAGGTTTTTTTCAGGATTCATGGCAACCACAATGCCGAGGGATTCAATAAGTAATTCACCTTTTTTGCTATAGGTAGTGATGATTAAATGTTCCTCAACCAATGCCAGGGAAAGGTCCGAATGCTCATTCCCGATGGGTTCGATACCGTAATTGGTACAATGACAATGTTCCTGTATGCTCAGGCAGTCTGCGGAAATGAGGATTGTATTTTCCCTTCTTCTTCTGTAAGCTGGATCGGGATATTCCTGGTCCAGGTAAATTTCATCCAGAAAAGCCAGGGCCATGACATCACAGTTGGGTGCGCCAAGAATGACAACTGGTTTCAGTGCTTTAGCCGCTGAAGTCACATTCTCCTTGACAGGAAGGAAAAACTTTTTTAGAGGGGTAACCGGTTTGGGTTTGTTATAAACGATATCAGGGATCGTGTCGGCATCCACAATTACATAGTCACAACTGAACTCATTTTCAACCGGGGCATATACCTCAAAAGATGATAGGAGTTGTAACAGCCTTTCATCCCATTCATGTTTCGGGATTGATATCCTGTTCATTATATGTGAAAAATATAACTATAAAAATATAGTGAGGTCCAATACGAGTCAAGGCATAACCATGTATTATATGCTGAAAAACATAAAGAAAAATTTGTAAATGGCAGAAAGACAAGTAATTAAAATTGTATGATTATTTACAAAATAGTTGCATCTTTGATTTAAGGAATTATATAAATTAAAATAATGTGAAAAAAAACACAAAATGTCCACTAAAGAAAAGCCTTCGAAGGTTCCTTCTATACCGGGGCAGCCTCCTCAGATTACAGGCCCTCGGGGTGAAGAGGGTGTTTTCTTATACATTGGGGAGAGAGACCGGGGTGACCGCAGAACAGGTCAGGAAAGACTTTTCGGAGTATCAG
>JAUVKN010000313.1 GCA_030596245.1 Bacteroidia bacterium
ATAATTTAGTATTATGTCTGCGCTTGCTAAGCTGCTCATGTGTGGACTATCTCATTTAAGTTGGCATCCAGGATATCTTCGTGGTTTTCGTTTGAGGCTTCGCTGCTTGCCTTCGCCTGATCGCTCAGGTAAATAGACGCACAACTCAACGCTCGCAAAGCTAATATTTTGAACCTGGAAAAATGCAAAATCCGCTTCAGGCGCAATGGCCTGCCCCCCGTCTCCCCTTTTGATCATCGATCCCGGCTCGCAAGGTTTTTTGGATTCCCGGTTGTAAAAGCGTATTAGGCAAATTGCTCACACATTGTATATTTCAGTTGTTTTCGCGAATGCTTCGCATTTCGATGGCACACTTCCTTTAGAAATTCACTTTATAGCTCACCGAAGGAATGATTGGGAAGTAGCTGAACTGGTAAAGGTTTAGGAAGCCATTATGGACCTCGGGACCATTGTATCCAAAATTCAGTTGGGGTTCGTCGCTGTAGAAATAGAAGTAAGGATTCTGCCGGCTGTACAGGTTGTAAACTGAAAATGACCATGTGGCGTCTCTGCCCTTCTGGGTTTTTGTCTTGTAGTGCAGCCCAACATCCAGCCTGTGATAGGCCCTCATGCGTTCACTATTGCGCTCTCCGTAGATTAGAGCTTCGTAATCGTAATATACTTCTTGCTCTCCGGTATAAGGAATATAAGTTCTGGCAATAGCCGGTGTATAAGGTAAACCCGACTGGTATACCCAGAGCGCGTTGAATTCCCAGCGATCATTAATCGTTCGGTGGATGTCAATGGAAAAACTATGAGGTCTATCATATTCAAATATATACTCCTCTCCGCCATTGATATTATCAAACTGCCGCTTGGCACGGGAATATGCATAACTCATAAAACCTGTCCAAAGGCCTCTTTCTTTTCTCATGAAAAACTCGATTCCATAGGCCTCCCCCCTTCCCCCTTTTTCCAATTTTGATTCCCACAAGGCATCCCCCTTAAGATTGGCATATCCTTCCTTGAAGGCAAGCAACTCATTCATCTCCTTTTTGTATACATCCACCTCTGCTGAAAACATCATGTTTTTGAAACTCCCCTTCCAACCTGCAGAATACTGTTCAACCCTAGCTGGATTCATCCCTTCCTGGGTGGGGACCCACACTTCATTATTGAAAAAATTCCCTGATGAAAATACCATATGAGAATATTGAGAACCATACATATAGGTAGCATTCAAGGTTTGAGTCTCTGACAGAGAGATGGAAAGATCTACCCTTGGTTCAAGGAAATAGTCGACAAAGTTTTTTGTGATATACTGCACTCCTCTGATACCCAGGTTCATATTAAGAACCCTTGCAATGGAAACCTGATTCTCCAGATATATAGCAGATTCCAGTGCATGAATCCTCTGAGCATTTACTTCCGGATCCCCCTGGTTATCCCAATATTGGTTTGGGACAAAGAACAGATATGATGACTGAAGCCCAAAGTCCACGGCCCAGGCCTTGTTCATCCGGTGACGCCAGTCTGTTTTCAGGGTTACATCTTGTACAGAGGAAAGATAGTTACTATGAAAATCCGTAAAGGTTCCGTCAATATTGGCAAACTTAAAGATTCTGAGGTCTTTCAAGCGATATCTGCTATAAGAAAGAGTGTTGTTGAACTGCGATTTTGGGGAGAGTACCCTTTTCCAACCCACTGAACCAAGAATATTCCCCCACAAGTTCTTCATTCTCATCTGGTCCTGTCCGTCGAAAACCCTGGTGATCCACTGATCATCACCCAGATATAAGTTCACCTGAACACTATTCAAATCATCGGGCCGCCAGGTGATTTTTCCATTGAGATCGTAGAATCCATAGGTTACAATATAGTCATCGTCTGCTATCAAACTTGCAGTACCCAACAGCAATTCTGTAAAGGTCTTACGAACCGAGAACAGGTAGGATGCTTTTTCAGAAATTGGACCTTCAAGGGTCAGGTGGGCTCCGATTATACCAATTCCTGCCGAGCCTTTAAATCCTGATTGGTCTCCTTCTCGCATGGTAATATCAACCACAGAAGATAGTTTTCCTCCATACTTCGCAGGAAATCCACCCTTGATCACCCTGACATCATTCAATACTTCCGGATTGAATACGGAAATGAACCCACCCAGGTGATTCACGTAATAGAGGGGAACATTGTCAATCAGGAAAAGATTCTGACCAGGCCCCCCACCCCGAATCAACAGATTACTCGATCCTTCATTCTGTGACTGTACTCCCGGCAACAACTGAAGCGTTTTTAATACATCAGGCTCAGCACCAATTGATGGTATATACATAAGCTCCCTGTTGGAAAGGCGGGACTGATTAAAATGTACCTTCTTGTATCCTTTTACCTGAACCTCTTCAAGATTTGAACCAGGCATCATGGTCACATTCAGGATCGTATCATTTGAATGGTATATAGGTTTTGCTATTGAAGCATATCCCACGTAAGTGAATATAAGAGAATCACTTCCCCGATCGACTACGACGTTGTAATAGCCATTATTGTCAGTGGAGCTACCGTTCATTTTTATGGGATCATAGACGCTGGCCCCGATAAGTAATTCACCTGATTGCCTGTCTCTGACAATTCCGGATACATGAGTCTGAGCAATTAGAACTGTTGTCTGGGTTGCCGCTAAAAATATCACAAGACCAATATATTTAAAAGCCTGAGCCATCACTTCATAGGGATTTTTTCTTCTTCTACAAAAATGGAATCGATACTATAGGCATAACTGGCCATGATTCCCGTTCCGTTTTCGATGTTAGAATATAGAGAAAAGGCTGTGGCTGTCCCTTCAACAAAATAGGGATAACGGTTCTTCTCATACAGATAGAAGTGCTTCTTGTATTGGTAGTATTCCTGGCTAACGTGCCTTAGTTCGAGGATTAAGGTATGTTCGTCAAAGATCTGGAAACAAGAGTCACCCCAGCAGGAGCTTGCCCATGAACCTGAAAAGATATCCAGATTCATTGTAATCAGCGAATCTTCCATAAGCTGATCACTGAAAACAAGCGTTTCGGTAGAGTAAGGTTCCAGTCCTTCGTTAAGTAGAATGTCACAAGTCTCATTGAAGGGGTATGTATTACTCGCATATTCGTGTTCTCTTCGATACAATGCCAGTTCATAATAATCATCAGTGGCGGGATTGTCTTTGAACTCAAATTCGATACCCTCCATAAATATGCCTTCCTCGTCAAACCTGGACTGGTTGGTCTGCCCTGTGATCAAGACCTCGGTAATTATTGGAACTGAGTCCCTTGCATTCATGTCGGCATATCCCTCCAATTGGATGCTGCACTCATAACTTTTACCAGGCAAAACAATCATCTCCGAGGTGTAGAATCCATCCCCCCGGGGTGTCATTGTTTCATTTATACCTTCGCTATCAGATATTAATAGTACCGCATCATTGATAAGGGTCAGGTTTGTGGTGTCAATCTTCTCGGCCAGGGATACATGGAATGAGATAGGCTCACCAGCCACAAGTATACTATTTACGGCTGGAACCGCTTCAAATTCAGGGAAATCGTCACTAATTAGTTTGGAGCAAGCAGAAATTAACAACAGAAGGAAAAGTAAAGCAGGTGGTTTTAATCTTGACAGATGGTATGACCTTCTCATGTAATTCTCCCCTATAAGTTAACTCTGATTTGCCCAATAATATCAAATTCTTTGCTACCTATGGTATAATTGGGCCCCTCCATAGGACCGAAAAGTTCATGTTCCCCTGCATAGATCCCCAGCATTAGTCTAACCCTGTCCATGATATTTAGTGAAGTTGAAAAAGAAACCAGGTTCCCCATGGTAAAACCGAATCCAACCACGTTTCTGATCTCCAGATTGGCTCCTAAATAACCTTTCAGTTCTTTGGCACTCCCACCATACAGAATCCTGTAATCAAGTCCGAAAATTGGATCAAATGTTAATCTTCCAGGCTTACCCAGGCTATATCCTGTTAAGAAATGGAAGTTGGTAATATCAGCATCATCTTTCTGATTCTCAGTAGTATTGTCCTCCAACAACACCTCCCTCCTAAGATAAAGAGGAAAACTACTGCTCAATCCGGCATGCAGCTTATGATACTCCAGAGCTACACCCAGGCCCAGGTAACCATTGTGTCGTGCTTTTAGTACATCAGGGTCCGGTATGAAAATCCCATCTTCATACTTCACATGTCCAGAGTTAAACTGGATTCCACCATTCAGATGAAGGTCCTCGGTAAAGGAGTGCTTATAAGCATAGGCCAGCTGTAAGTTCCAAAAATCCGCGGTACCTTCATAAGAGCCCTGTGCCAAACGGATCCCAGCGGAACTATTGTATTTAGGTATAGTGGTCATGACACTGGTCCACATTCCTGAAAGGTTATAGAGATTGTATCCGATAAAATCAAGCTGAACGGTTTTCTCTGCCTGTATGTAGGCAGGATTGTGATAGTACGGATTATAGATTTCTAATCCTCTTAATTGAAAACTTTGTGCTTTGACTTGAGGCGCTCCAAGCGCCATCAAGAGTATACTTACCGAGAGAAATTGTTTCATATGTTGGA
>JAUVKN010000088.1 GCA_030596245.1 Bacteroidia bacterium
ATAGCTTTAGGTATAGAAAATACCCACAATGAACGGCCTAAAATCAAAGATGTTAGTGTATACAAATAAATAAGGCGTATATTTATGTGTTCCTGATAGTTATAGCGTTTTAGACCTTATCCCGTGATAAACTCACGCTAGAGGAAAAGCTTTTATTGCGGCATCATCTGAGGGTTTTGTGGTTGACGAAGTCTATATGGAATGGCTGAATCTTCCCTTAAATATGAACCTTAAGGCTGGCGTGTTCAAATCTGAGTTCGGTTTCTTAAACAGGTTTCACGATCATGCATTGCCACAATTTGACAGACCACGTGTTCTGATCAACATGTTTGGAACCGGAGGCCTTGGAGGTGCTGGTCTTGAAACCAATTTTCTCCTCCCTCCGGTGATTGCTCATGCCTCTTCACTCGATATTTCCGTGGTTTATGGCAGCAATCCCCAAAGCTTCAGCTCTGAAACCGAAGCCGGATTTGTTTTTACGAGCCAGTTTCTCAACTATTATGATCTTTCGGCCAGCAGCTACCTTGAAATCAGATTAAGTGGTGCAGCCGGAAAGAACGATCTTCCCGTCGGGGAGTTCAACTCCTATGTAGGAAGTGCCGGGATCGCCTATAAGTGGGCACCGGTTGGCAGAGAGAAATACAGATCCCTTGAATGGAAAACAGAGTTTCTCTACGGACTCCGGGAATATGCAGGAGGAAGCTATAAAAGCAAAGGGTTCTATTCAAACATTCACAATAAATTGGGCGCAAGGTTCTGGTTGGGCGGAAGGATCGGCTATTCAGAATTACCATACGATCCGTCTCAGTCTGAATGGGATTATACCATTTCCATTGATTTCTGGCAAAGTGAATTTGTTTTAACCCGTTTCCAATACCAGTACAACAACCGGAATATAGTGAACAGAATTGAGATCCCGGGACCCTATCCCAGTGATCATTCATTTATCATCCAGGTTGCCTGGGCCATGGGCCCACACAAACATGAAGCATATTAATACGCTGAAAATCAATAACTATGAATAATATATTTGCGAGATTCACCCATATTATCCTGATTGCATTATTGTCCGGTTCCCTGCTGGTTTCCGGACAAAACAGGCAACAGAATCGATACCAGAACAGGGGTCAACACCAGCAGCGGGGTAATAGCAATGCCGGGTTAACAATTATATGTTCGTTCTCAGACTTTGCTACTATAGCAGAGAGAATAGCCGGTAGCCATGCCAATGTCCAGTCCATTGCCCATGGAGAACAGGATCCTCACTTTGTACCGCCAAAACCCAGCTATGCCATGATGTTGAGTGATGCTGATCTCTGGATAACCACAGGGATGGACCTGGAGGGTTGGTCTACCACCCTGCTTGATAAAGCCAGGAATAAGCAGATTATGGACGGAGAAATTGGATTTGTGGCAGTTTCCGACGGAGTAAATGTGCTTCAGAAGGTTGAAAAGGCAGACAGGACCGAGGGAGATGTCCATCTCATGGGAAATCCGCACATTAACACCGGACCCATCAACTGGAAGATTATAGCCACCAATATCACCACCGGCCTGATCAAGGTGGATCCTGCCAATGCCTCTGATTACCAATCAAATTTGGAAGCATTTACAGACCAGGTTGACCGGGAGATGTTTGGTGATGAGCTCGTGGATATTTTCGGGGGTGAAATGCTCTCCAGACTCCTGGAAAACAGAACCCTCTTCACCTTTCTGGATAATGAATACCAGGGTGAAAAGCTTACGGTCAAACTTGGAGGATGGCAGAAGCAGATGGAACCTTTTCGAGGGAAAAAAATAGTTGCCTACCATAAGAACTGGATCTATTTCACTGAGACTTTTGGTCTGGAGGTTATTGGATACATAGAGCCCAAACCGGGTATACCTCCCTCGGCCAAACATGTTCAGAAAATGATCCAGATCATCGAAGATCAAAACATCAATTTGATGCTGGTGGCCAGCTATTTCGAAAAGAACTCAGCCAGAATGATCGAAGAAAAGACAGGCATTAAAGCACTCTTCCTGCCCCTGTTTGTTGGTGGCATCCCGGAAGTAACCGATAATTTCCAGCTGGTCGATTACTGGATCGATCAAATTGCAACCAACATTCAATGATCACGCATTCAATGATCACATTATGAAGGAGACTCTTTTATTCCTTGCCACCCCGATCACAGCGAGCATTATCCTGGCAGGCATGCTCGGTTATTTTGGCACACATATTCTTGCCAGGAGAATTATCTTCATTGATATTGCGGTTGCACAGATTGCAGCCCTGGGCACCATGATCGGTTTATTGCTGGGTTATGCCGAGGAAGCGATGGAGGTCCAGATGCTCTCCTACCTATTTACACTGATCATCATTGGTGCTTTTGCCCTTTATAAATCAAATTCACTTCCCATACCTTCCGAAGCTGTGATCGGTATCATCTATTGTCTCGGACTTGCACTCTCACTTTTGCTGGCAGAAAAAATCCCGGGAGGTTCCAACTTCATCACCAAAACCATTACAGGAAATATACTATGGGTAACCTGGGACAAAGTGATCAAGCTGGGTTTGCTGTTTGCAATCATCGGATTGATCCATCTCTTGCTTGGAAGAAAGTTCTATGATCTGTCAAATCATCAGAATCACAAAGAATCGGCTCTTCAACTTAAAGAGAGATCTTTGAACCTTCTGTTCTATATCACCTTTGGAGTAGTAGTGGTTAAAGCTGTTTTGATCGGTGGCATATTCCTTGTGTTTACCCTGCTAATTGCCCCTTCAGTAGCTGCAGCCCTGTTTGTGAAAAGCTGGAAGGGGCGTCTGCTATGGTCCTGGATCATTGGCCTTTTGGGAACTATGACAGGAATTTTTATATCCTACTGGCTGAATATATCAAATGGTCCGGCAATTGTAGTCGTTCTGGGATTACTGGTCTTTGTCATGGCATTTGTTAAATTATCCCGGCCACTTCACCAATAATTCAGATCATGCTATTCAATTTTCAATTCATACTGGTTCCTCTGCTCGCAAGTTTTGTGCTGCTAACCCTTACCTCCTATTTCGGCATTCATGTGTTGAAAAGAGAGATCATATTTATCGATATCGCATTGGCACAGATTGCTGTCCTTGGAAGTGCAATCGCTATTTACCTCGAACACACATTCCAAATCCATGAAATGATGATCGGGAAAATTAACCTCTCAGGCTTGCTGGCTTATATCTCCTCCCTGATTTTCTGTATCGGTGCAGCCCTTATATTTACATTCCTGAAAAACCCGAGGATCAAGATACCCATTGAGGCTTTTATTGGAATTGCGTACGCCCTGGCTACCACCGCTGCGATAATCATTCTGGACAAAGGAGCAGGTAGCGACGTTCACCTGCACGATATGTTGGCAGGTGTTTTACTCTGGACGACCTGGCCACAGGTACTTCGACTGGCCATCGTATTTGTGATTATTGGAGGATTTCATGCCATATTTCGCAAAAAGTTCATTCAACTATCTGACTTCTACCTGGGTAATTCACCACCGGTAAAAAGACAGAAATTATGGGATTTTCTTTTCTATTTTAGCTTCGGAATCATGATCATTGAATCTGTAAGAATCGCTGGTGTGCTGACTGTTTTTGCGTTTCTCATTATTCCTGCCTCCATCTCCGCCCTGTTCTCAACACAATGGCGAAACAGAATCATCATAGGCCTGGTGGCCGGACTCATTGCCTCGATGCTTGGTCTGCATTTCTCACTTACCCTGGATCTGACAGCATCTCCTTTGATCATCCTGTTTCTCGGGTTGATCCTTTTGGTTGGGGTTTTTGTAAGAAAGATCGCGGTGAAAAGCAGACCGGCGGCTACAGTTCGAAAGTAACAATCTCTGACAGCGGCTTTCGTTTCTCGCTATGCCTGACCGGATTGACTGAATCCAGTGGGTATCCTACCGGTAATAAAACGATAGGCTCCATGTGCTCCGGGAGGTCCAGCAAATCCCTGGTCTTCTCCAAATCAAAGTTGCAGATCCAGCACGTAGCCAGCTCCAGTTCAGTGGCCTGCAGGGTCATGTGATCTGTCACAATGGCCACATCGATATCACAATGGTCCTTTCCATCCTTCCTTTTCCATGACTGGTTGTGATCACCGCAGATAACAATGACACAGGGGGCGGTACGGAACCACTCCCTGTGATAGACCTCAAAGGCTTTCGCCAGGTCATCTTCCGCCTGGATTACATAAAAGTGCCAGGGTTGGAAATTCACTGCCGAAGGTGCTATCCTCCCTGCCTCCAGGATCATTTCCAGTTTCTCCGCCTCCACCTGACGTGAATCATAATTCCGGCAGGAGTACCGGCTCTTTGCAATTTCAAGAAAACTCATCATCAGTGACCGGGTTTTTTAAATGTTGTTATTTTCCGAGTTCCCTGGGTTTTCCACCATTCTTCCAGTGCTCCTCAATCTTCTCAAGGCTAACACCTTTGGTTTCCGGGATAAAGTAATAACCCCAAACCAGTCCGATCAAAGCTACGGCAGCAAAGACCCAGAAGACACTCCCAATACAGGTGGGACAAACTTCTGACAGATCCTGTCCTTCAGGAACCACAACCTCCTTGGCATTGCCAATGGCACTTGCCATTTTAAAGAATGTCCATACAACAAGCGTATTAAAGCCCCAGTTGGATAAAGAACCGATGGAAGCACCCAGGCCACGAACCCTGGTCGGGAACACTTCAGTAATGATTAACCAGCCTAATGGGCCGAGACTGATGGCAAAGAAAGCGATATAGACAAGCATGGAGATCACCAGGAACCATTTACCAGCTCCCGGAAGCATGAAACCAAGCCCCATAGATATCAGCGCAAAAAAGATACCGGTTACCCCAAGAAAATAGAGTTTCCTTCTGCCCAATTTGTCAATAATAAACAGAGAGATAATTGTGAAAAGTACATTCACTACACCTACGATCACAGAGGCTGCAATGGCTGCTTCAGCACCTTCGAATCCTGCTGCCAGGAATATCTTCGGACTGTAATAGATGACGGTATTAATCCCCACAAACTGCTGGAAGAACATGATTCCCATGGCTATGATCAGTGCATTTCTGAGCCATGGTTTAAAGATCTCTTTCCAGCTTGCCTGGCTTGCATCAATGGCGATATCGCTCTTCATCCCGGCAATGGAACTGTCGATAAAATCCGGATTTTCAATTTTACCCAGTACTGTCCGGGCCTCATCTTCACGGCCTTTGCTCATCAACCAACGTGGGGTTTCAGGCAGGAAGAACATTCCAATAAATAGAATAAGCGCAGGAATTACCCCCACATACAGCATCGGGCGCCAGCACTCCAGGTTGTTGTTGTCCGCAAAACCTTTATCACTGAGGTAGGCAGCAAGAATACCTACCGTAATCAGCAATTGGAACATGGATACCAGGCGTCCCCTGATTTTTGTGGGTGCGATCTCCGATATATACAATGGAACGGCAAAAGATGAAACGCCGATGGCCAGTCCCAGATAAAAACGAGAAATCATCAATTGAGTTACAGTGGGTGCAAGGCCAGTCCAGACTGCTCCTGTAGCAAAGATAAAAGCAGATGCCAGGATCACCTTCTTTCGTCCAAGGTAATCGGTAATGGCTCCTGTGAACAGGGCTCCGACAACAGCACCAATTAGTCCCAGGGCTGTCACATTCTCAACCTGTGAATCTGTCAATACAAAATAGTCCTGAAGAAATGGGATCGCACCGGAAATTACCCCCGTATCAAACCCGAATAGGAGACCGCCTGTGGCCGCAATACTTGCGATAACAACAACGACACTCTTGTTGCTTTTACTCTTTGCATTCATAGTATTTGTTGATTTTCTGATTTGGAAAGAGGTAAATATAGTTACTTTCCCTCAAGTATGGTTCCCGGGTGCTTTTTTATACTCATTCTATATATTTGAATTCCTGAGCATTGCTCTGACCAACTCCATTTTGAAATACGCAGAAATTTCTTATATTGCATATACAGCAGAATTATGGACTAATTCCCTCACCTCATGAAGACGAAATACGAGCTTGAGTATACGCTCAACACATCTCCCAGTATTCTATTCAACAGGTTTAGCACCCCCGAAGGACTATCAGAATGGTTTGCTGAAAATGTGAATCTCCAAAGGGGAATATACACCTTCATCTGGGAGGGAACCGAACAGGAAGCCTCGGTAGTACAAAAGAAGAACAATAAATTGATCAGATTTCACTGGGAAGACGATGAAGATGCAGATGCCTATTTTGAGTTCAGGATTCACACCGATGAACTCACCGGCGATGTAGCCCTTCTGATCACCGACTTTGCCGAGGAGGATGAAAAAGACGATGCAATTGATCTATGGGACAGCCAGATCTCTGAATTAAAACACGCCATCGGCCTTTAGAAAGTCAGGGTAACTTTATACTCCGGAAGAATTTGCGCATTTTGCAACTTAAAACCACTGGAGAAATCTTCAGGTTCCTCGATTCCTGCTGACTTAAGATCATCTAGAAACGAGGCATCCCTGTAAAGAGGTCTGAAATAAAACACCATTTCCCTCGATTCCGTGAACCCGTTGAACTTCTTCAGACCAATGGACCAGGGTGTTCCGTCATAAAAGTGGTCTGCAACCAGTTCCCCATCAAGAAAGCCCATGCCAGTATCTCCATAATAGTCCACCACAAGGAACAGGTCACTTACCTGATCAGGTATTTGACCAGGAATGGTAACTGCAAATTTTCTATCCTGAATCCTCTTCATAACTAAATCTGTATAGTATCCGGGAAGATCAATTTCGTAAGTGGAAAATCCGGTGCTCTCATGAACCGGTATGGAGATATTGCCCATGTCAATTTGAGGTTGATGCCCTATGGTCGGATAAAAGGAAATTTTAAAATTGTCCTTGTTAAAACTGATCAGATCAAGTTTGTTCTCTCTCTTTAAGACAAGGGCTTCTGAAAATAAAAGATGCTCATTTCCGTCAATATTCACCATGTATGAGTTCATGGCCATTTCCCGGGGAACAGTCAGTATTCTGATTCGTTTCCCACTCTCTGTATTGATCACAAATTCTGCAGGTTCAGCGGAATTACACCGAATCCTGAACCTCTTTTTGTTTTGAAAGACCTCACTTTCGTTCCCATGCCGAATCATCAAATCACCAGAGCGGGCAATTGAATACTCTGCTTCAATACCGGGGATGGTAAAAAAAACATAATATTCATTTCCCGGATCTCCGCCCTTTGTAAAAAGCTGGGTTGTAGCATAATTAAGCCGTATTCCGTCCATAATCAAATTAAAAGGCAAAATTGCATTTTCATCAGCCATAAGTGTAAGCCCTCCTTTTTCAGGGATTACAAGCTCACCCGAATCGGTCCTAAATCTAAATTGTATGTTTTCTTTTGTCCGGGTGAGAAGATGATCCTGGAAGTTATTCATAAAAATGAATCCTGATCCCCCGGCACTCCTCACACTATACCTCAGGGTAGTATTATCCTCTGATAATAACTTTTGCTGATTTTCGGGAAGTACAACACGCATGGGTGCAAGCAGATCCCCGAAAGAGCTAAGGAAAGAATGCAAAGGTTTTAGACGATGATAGGATGGCTTTACCTGTCCAAATTCACCGATGGGAGCCTGGAAATCATAGGAGATTATGGGACATCCAATGGCCACATCGCTGAAATAACTCCTTTCACCTCTCGGAGTGGATCCGCCGTGATACATATAATACCCGATCCCGTTTGCTCCACTTCCCAGAAACCTGTTGATCATTGGATCCAGACTTTCGGCCGGGACAAGGGGGCGGCGCTTGTATGTATTCATAATGCCTCCTCCCAATTCAGCCGCAAAATAAGGATAGTCTTCAGAATGGTATCTCACCGGGGAATAATCGGGATCTTTCTGCAAATTGGTGTATAAATAGAAGTCCGAAGGCTGTTCCGGGGCCCACGTAGGATAGGGATATGCTGCAGTAACTGGAAGGGTTTCATTTTCAATGATGGCAGCATTGCCCCAGCCCGTAGCCGTGTAGATGGGGACTACAATTCCTGCCCTCTGTGCGAGAGTTTTCAGAACCTTCATATGCTCATTACCAAGAGCTGCATAAGGATTCTCACCCTCAGCTACGCCAACTCCGGCCTGTGTAACGCCCAGGTCTCTTTCAGATGCAGTCCAGTCATGCGGTTGCCCTGGATAGGTCAATCCCCATGGAGCAGCTGAATGCTGGTATTCATTTTCAAGCTGAATGCCAATTACAGGACCTCCATCCTTAAAATATAATCCCTCAAGCTGCTTGTCAATCTCCTTGTAAAGTCTCTCCACATAACCCAGATATCCAGGGTCATTAGAACGTATGGACAGCGGTTTTCCCAGCAACCAATCTGGCAATCCCCCATTGCGTATCTCTCCATGACAGAAAGGCCCGATCCTCACAATCATATCATAATCATATTGAGCACAAAGCTTTACAAATTTCCTGAGATCTTTAGATCCTTCCCAGTCAAAAACCCCTTCCCTTTCTTCATGAATATTCCAGAAAACATAGGTGGCAATAATGGAGATACCACCTGCCCTCATTTTTTGAATCGATTCCTCCCAGTACTCCTCTGGATAGCGTGAATAATGAAATTCACCGGTAACAGGGATTGCCGGTTTACCATCAATAGAGACAAAATAATTGTTGACTTCTATATTTCTTCCATGGGAATTCGATCCACCCATTTCCAGGTGATCAGAACGAAATTGCTCCAAAGGAGCATCGATCGTAAGTGACTCACTGATCTGACCAAGTATATTAAACTGAAGAAATAGAGAACATAAAAAAGTCGTAAAAAGTTTATCTGCTTTCATTTTGATTTGGAGAGTTGTAAATCAAATGTAAAAAAAACAGATCGATATATAGTTTAACATATGGTATTGAATGATAAATTTGTCAATTAACAACCATCGCATCAGGTTCAGTTCAATAGGAGTTCCTCAGTAAGCCTATGTCTGTTCTGAAATTAATAATATCATGTTTATGAGAAAGCCATATCTGTTATTTATATCCCTTATATCCACATGTTTATATGGTCAGGATTTTTACTTTGGGCATGATCTTTCTTATGTGAACCAGATGGAGGATTGTGGAGCACTCTTCAAGGAGGGGGGTGTCCCTAAAGATGTTTACTCCATATTCGCGGATCATGGCACAAACCTGGTGCGGGTAAGGCTTTGGCTGGATCCTTCCTGGTGGCAGGATTCCCTGGTTCAGCCTGCAGGGGTTTTACCACATTACAACGATCTTGAGGATGTGAAAGAAACCATTAAAAGGGCAAAAGAGGTGGGAATGAATGTGATGCTGGGACTTCATTATTCTGACTTCTGGGCAGATCCGGGAAGACAGTTGATCCCCAGGGCATGGCTTGATGTAGCCTATTCATTGGAGGATCTTAAAGACTCTGTATACAACTATACGATCCGGATTTTAACCGAACTGGATCGTGAAGGTTTGATGCCTGATTTTGTAAAGATCGGGAACGAGAACAATGGAGGATTCCTTCGTCATATCCCGGAAGAGAATGGATATGAACCCATTGCATCAGTGAGCAACAGCTGGGCAAGGCATGCCCAGTTATTTAATGCAGGAATCGCAGCAGTAAGAGATGTGGGTGCTACCGCTTCGGTGAATCCTAAGATCGTGATTCACTTCTCCAACAAGCTCAGCGGACAGGTTTGGAACTACAACAACATCATCAGTAACGGGGTAACTGACTTTGATGTGATCGGCATATCATACTACTATGCCTGGCATGGTGGTAGCATCAATGAACTGGAATCTACCATCGGCACACTGGTCAGTACTTTCTCGGAATATGAGGTGATGGTGGTAGAAACAGGGTATCTCTGGACCACAGAGAATTTTGATGCCATGGGAAATATTATCAACGAACCTGATCCGCAATACTTGCCCGTAATACAGGAAAAGCAGCTTGAATATATGGTTGACTATACGCGGGCTGTGATGCGGGCCGGTGGAACAGGGGTAGTTTTCTGGGAACCCGCCTGGGTTACCACACCATGCAGAACCCCCTGGGGTATCGGATCTTCTCATGAACATGTGGCATTTTTTGATCCCCTGAATACAAATTTCATGGACAATGGTGGTGGAAACTGGTGTAATCCTGAGTCTTACACGGATCTGGATGCAAAGAAGATTACTTTTAAGGTGAACATGTCAGGGATCGATATCTCAAAAGGGGTGTTTATCAGTGGAAGCTGGACGGGAGAACCCATGGAGATCCTACCAATGGCCGATGAAGGTGGAGGGATCTTCAGCCACTTCACATACCTCCCTTCCGGATCGGAAGGTTCATACTTTTTCCTGAATGATACAACCTGGGAATCCATGGAATCCATACCTGGGTCCTGCAGGAATATGGAAGATGAAGGCCGAAGTTACCGAGTCGGACAAAGTGATCAGACCTATTCCTACCAGTGGGGAACCTGTCTTTCAATTGATTCAACAGCCGCAAATGTGGTGGATGCCGATCAGGAAAGGCTTAATTATCTGGTATACCCAAATCCTGCCACGGGGAAGTTCTACGTAAGAATACCGGGAAACGCCCGGAACATCTCGGTGCGGATCTATGAAATATCAGGCAGGGAAGTTAAACTGAAAGTTTCGCGTTCTCCTGTGTCAGAATTGGAACTGGACACTGGCAGCCTGGGTGATGGACTTTATATCATCAAGATCGAGCAGGAGAGTGATTTAGTAGTTAAAAAAATTGTGATCCGGAACGGTTAATTAGCTTTATAGTTTTTAGGGGAGACGTTGTAGAGTTTTTTGAAACATTTGGAGAAATAGGAGTGGTTGGTAAATCCCACCTGGAACATGATCTCGGATACGGAGTGTTTTCCTTTTGACAATAACTGCTCTGCTTTTTGCAGTCTTACGTACCTGATAAACTCACTGAGCGACTGGCCGGTTATACTCTTGATCTTCCGGTAGAGGTTTGAATGACTGATCCCCAGGGCATGACTGATTTCGTCAGCTGTGATCCGTGAATTTGTCATATTCTTATAGATGTATTCCACCACTTCTTTCAACAACCTGTCATCACTGGAGTCCACTTCAACCTGTTGCGCATTTAAAAGTAACCTGCGATTTATAAACTCCTCGGTTCTCTGCATTCTACTAATCAGGTTACTGATATTAGCCTCCAGCACTTCGATCTCTATTGGCTTTGCCAGGAACACATCAACACCTGCCTCAATGGCCTCCAGCTGATGCTCAGTTTCTGTCCGGGCCGTAAGGAAAATAAATGGGACCCTGCTGGTCCTTACATCTTTCCTGATCTTCCTGCAAAAGGAAATACCGTCAATATCAGGTAGCTGAATTTCACTGATTATGATGGTAGGGATATTCTTGCTGATGATTTCCAGCGCATCATTCCCATTGGGAACCCAGATAATGCTGAATTTAGTTTTAAGTGATGCCCTGATATAATCAAACAGGTCCCTGTTCTCATCAACGATCAACACAATGGGTAGTTCGGATGAGACATTCAGAGCTTTGAATGCTGATTCATGAACCTGCCTGATGGTATCCTTTGTTACGATCTCTTTCACGTAAACCTGGTCCTTCTGCTTGACTGCAATCAACTTCTGTACAGGTAATATCACTCTGATAACGGTTCCCTCCCCGACTTTACTTTCCAGTTCAATCCGTCCATTCAGGATCTCGACAAAGTCTTTCACAATGGTAAGTCCGATCCCCGATCCCCTTGGTACCGAATCTTCACCGGTTACCTGATAAAATCTCTCAAATATCTTTTGATGCTCGTGGACAGGTATTCCAATACCTTTGTCTTTCACTTCAATAAGGACCTCATGCTCCGAGATGTTCTTTACTGCCAGACCTACACTTCCTCCACGGGGAGTAAATTTGATGGCATTGGATAACAGGTTCTGAAGTATAGAATAAAGCTTCTCCTCATCGGTATCGATGATAACTTCTCTTATTTCTGCCTTGAGTTTGAGTGTTACGCCCTTTGATATGGCCTTTCCCTTGAAAAACGCCACAACCTCCTTACAAAAGGATATTAGTTCAAGTCTGTCGTCAAAGCGCCTCACCTCATGACCTATCTCGATCTTTCGAAAATTCAGCAGCTGATCCACATATACCTTGAGAAAATGGGCATTCCTCTCAATTAATTTTAATGTATTCCGGAAATTTCCCTCAATTTCCTTACTGGACAAAAGATTTTTTACCGGATCAATGACCAGACCAATGGATGTCAGCAGCTCATGAGAAATATTGACAAAAAATCTGATTTTCGATGCGTTCAGCCTTTCATTCTGTTCCTTTTCAATCTGGATCAGGTTCACCTGGGCCCTGTATTTCATCCGGTTGCGATATTGGTAAACGATTACTACGATGATAAACAACAGAAGCAGTATATAGGAGCCCAGGAGTGAGGGACTTGCCCATAATGGCAACTTTATTCGTATATCCAGCATGGTGACATTATCAGTGGGTCCCCCTGAATAACTTTTGACCTTAAAAACATACTTCCCCGGCGGCAAATTCACATATTTCGCTGTATTGGATCCAGGTTCTGTTATTTTCCATTCATCTTCATATCCATCAAGAATATACGCATACTGCTCATGCTCTATATTGTTGTATTTAAAAGAGGAATATTCAAAATCGAGATTTCGCTTGTCATATGGAAGCGTAACCTCTCCTCTGTTTGAAATGATATTATCCAGGATTACATTTCCTGAAATCTCTATGGCGGGATGGACCGTCTCTCCATTTATCTTCAGTGATGTGATCAGCACACTCCCCTCCTCTCCATTTTCTAAAAAATCCTTCGGTTTAAATGCCAGATACCCATCAAATCCGCATACCAGGATTTCTCCACCGGTTGTCTTTCTGAATGGAGAAAGGATCAGTTTTTTTAATGGGATCCGTTCAGAAATGGGAAAATAGTTGAAGACCTGACTGGCCGGATCAAACCTGAAAATCGTGTTGCTGCTACTCCCCCAGATAAATCCCTGATCATCCTCAATAATACCTATGACTATGAAATCTTCACCAATGGGCATCCTGATTTTCTCAAAACTATTCTGACCAATATCATACTTAAACAGTTGGTTTTTGGAACCTATCCACAGGTACTCATTGGCAGCATAACAGAGGGAGGTTATTGCCTCATCCATTACAAAATCGTTAAGCTCACTGATCTTTTCAACTTTCTGAGTAACAAAACTGAACTTATTAAGGATCTTCCCATCCAAAGACCAGAGG
>JAUVKN010000233.1 GCA_030596245.1 Bacteroidia bacterium
GTATCCGTATCAGGGGTGCAGTTTCCATGACCTCTGACGCCGATCCTCTCTATATAATTGATGGTATTCCTGTAATAGACCCCAACGTGGTCGACATGGAGAACGTTGAGAGTGTGAGTGTGCTGAAAGGACCGAACGCCACCGCTCTTTATGGTCAGCGTGCTGAATATGGTGTGATCCTGATCACCACCAAAAAGGCCAAAGGTAAGGGTATCTCTGTTGAGTTGAACAGCAACACTACCTTTGAAAAAGTGGCTTACCTGCCCAACTATCAGAATGAGTACGGAGCCGGATATAGTGCTGATGGTGAATGGGAAATTTTGGATATGGCAGCAGGACATCCCTGGACGGGAGCTCCCTGGCCGGCAGAATTTGCCCCTTTGGATGGACAGAAATTTATTCATAACGGATATGCCGATGAGAGCTGGGGTCCCAAATTGGACGATTCACAATACATTGCCTGGTACAACTTTTGGCCAGACAGTCCCTATTATGGAGAAACCTCTTCGTGGAGTGCCCAGCCGGATAACATCAAGGATTTTTATGATACTGGTGTGACTTTGAAGAATTCGGTTGCAGTAAGCGGATCGGGTGCCGATTATAATGCACGTATTGCTTATACCAATATTGACCAGAAGGGTCTGCTTCCCTATTCCACGCTGAAGAAGAACATGGTGAATGGTTCGGTAAGTTATAATGCGTCAAAGAGATTAACGGTCTCCGGTAATTTCACCTTCTCAGATCAAGTTGTGAATGGTGACTTTGATGATTCCTACTCCAACCAGACCACCGGTTCTTTCAACTCATGGTTTGCACGTAACCTGGAAATGGACAAAATGCGTGAACTGCAGGACCTTGAAACAACCAATGGTTACCATGCATCATGGAACTACTGGAATCCCACTTACGGTGAGTACTTTGGTACTGATAACGGAGCTTTCTGGTACAATCCCTATTTCTGGCTTAAGCACTACGTCGATGAGACAAAAAACAACTATGTGCTTGGGAAAGTGGATATGGACTATAAAATTATTGATGGGCTGACCGCCAACTTCAATGTGACCACCAATGTGAGAAACTGGTCCAACCATTATGAAAAACCTGAGATCATTGCCAAATCCGCTGATCCGGGTCTCTATAATGTACACAGTTCCGGTTTTGGTAACGACCAGAGAACCTGGGTGGAAAACAACCTGAATGCATCCCTTCGCTATAACAATACCTTTGGAGATCTTAGTGTACGGGCAATGGCTGGTGGAAACATCCGGACCAATTCATACGATCGTTTCGAGGCCACTATGCCTACAGATTCAAAGACCCAGGGACTTGTAATTCCCGATGTATTTACCTACAGCAATGCAAAATTGCCTGTTACTGCAAGTACTACAGTTTGGAACAAGGAGGTAAGAAGTGTCTATGCAAGCGCATCTCTTGGTTACAAGAGCATGTTGTATTTGGATGTAACCGGACGACAGGACTGGAGTTCTGCACTGCCCGCTGATAATAATGGATACTTCTATCCATCAGTAGGTGGTTCATTCATCTTTAGTGAACTGATTGATGCCGGCGTTCTCTCTTTTGGTAAGATCCGCGCAGGTTGGGCACAGGTAGGTAACGATGTGGGTGCACTGAGGATCAATCCAACTTACCCGCTTTCCGATAGTCCCTACCTTGGTTTGCCTCAGATGTATACCAATACACAGGGAGTTGATCCAAACATCGCTCCTTCACTGAACACCTCCATTGAGGCGGGTTTTGATGTGAATTTCCTTGAGGACAGGATTGGAGCAAGTTTCACATACTTTAGTGAAACACGTACCAATGAGATCATTGCTGTGGATATGTCAACTGCCACAGGTTTTACTGACTATCTGACCAATGCAGGTTCTGCCCGCAGGAGCGGTATAGAGATTACCATCAATGCTACTCCGGTGAGAAGCAAGTCAGTGAAATGGGATCTTTACCTGAACTATGGTTCGAGCAGCACTGAGATCCTTGAGTTACCAGGTGACCTGGAATCTATGGCAGGACCAGGTGGAAGTGATGACTGGAATTTTGTCGCAGTTACTCATGAGTTAGATAATCAGTGGGGCCAGCTAAGAGGCAGAGATATTGCTACTGATGATAATGGCAACAGGATTATCAATGCTGCAACCGGCACTTATACTTATGAAACCGGACAATACATGGGTTCAATCCTCCCCGATTTCACAGGTGGGTTACTGAACAATTTTCTATTCTTTGACCTGATCAGTGTTAGCGCATCCATTGACTGGCAGAAGGGCGGCAATTTCTTCTCCCTCTCCGAAATGTGGGGATGGTACTCAGGACTTCTTGAAGAGACAGCCGGGTTGAACGACCGTGGCGGAGAAGTACGTGCAGATCCTGCTGACAATGGTGGAATTCATGTGGTAGGTGTTGATACCGACGGAAATCCTTATGATGATTATGTGGATTCATATGACTATTTCACCCAGCATAACTCCAATACCCTTGCTACAGAGTTTATTCACGATGCCAGCTATATTAAGCTGAGGGAACTTGGTATCTCCTTTATTGTTCCCCAGAGTGTCATTCAGAACACTTTTATCAAGCAGGCAAGCATTGGTTTTATCGGCCGCAACCTGTGGTTGCATACCTCCAAGGACAATGTACACGGATGGGATCCATCTGAAATGATGGCGTCCTGGGGTGAAAATGCACAGTTGCCGGGAACCAGGAGCTATGGATTCAATGTGAAACTTACATTCTAGGTTGAATTCATAAGTGTTGGATGATCAACTGATAATAACAAAAAAATAAGACAGATGAAAAGAATATTTTTAGCCATATTAAGTATCGTACTCCTCTTTACCGGATGTGAGAACGTCGACTTCGGAGATACGAATAAAAATGTCAACGGCCCTTCTGATCCCAGTACCGCATCCTTGATGTCAGGAGCAATGACGTCGTTTGCCACCAGGACCGGCCGTCCCTACAGGATTACTCCTACCCTCAATGTCCAGTACTTCATGCAGCTGGTATACAATGACGAAATGTTGTATGCCAACTATCCGGGATACTGGTCATCATACTATGTACAGAGGCTTTCAAGCCTTCAACTGGTGATTGATATCTGTACCGATCCTGAAACAAGCGCTGATCCGCTTGTGATCGTCAATGGATACCCGGACAACCAGCTGGCAGTAGCCATGATCTTCAAGTCGGTTATCTTTAAGCGGGTGACTGACCTTTTTGGGGATGTACCTTACGCCGAAGCACTGGATGTGGAAGCTACGCTGACTCCGGCTTATTCTGCGCAGGAGGATATATATGCCGGGATGATTGCGGATGTGAAAGCAGCCCGGAATATGATCGATCTTGCTGAAGCAGGACCTGTCGGAGATGCCATTTATGGCGGGGACATGGAGATGTGGGTAAGGTTTGCCAACTCATTCTTAATGAGCCTCTCCATGCAGCTTACCGAAGCTGGCAGCTCGAAGATTGATGCTGAGGGGGTATTTACTGAGGCGCTTGGTCACTCCGGTGGGGTAATCGATGATCTCTCAAATGAAGCGTGGTATACGTTTGATGTACCCAATGGCTTTGACAATCCATGGAACTGGATGCGCCCGGCTGACTATGGTGTCTCTCAGGAGCTGGTTAGCTCCATGAAGGGTGCCGGAGACAACAAGGTTACTTCCAATACAACCTATGACGAGCGTCTGCAGTACATTATGGCAGATACTTCTCAGGTTGGATTGCCCTATGGATACCTCGATTATGCCAGCAATCAGGCTGATGTAAACACCACTTTTATTGATGCAGCGACTTCACTTCCCATATTGAATGCAGGGTATGTATACCTTCAAAGGGCAGAAGCTGCAGCTCGTGGATGGACTGGTGAAAGTGTGGATGAGATGCTTGCAGCAGGTATTGTGGCCTCTTATGCTTCCTTCGAAGCACTTTATGGCCCTGGTACCGGTCTTGCAATTCCTGAGGGCGCAGCAGACGCTTATGCAGCTGCACGTGTTGCAGATGTAGCTACAGCTGCCGGAGGTGCACTTCAGGTGATTGGTGAAGAGAAATGGCTGGCGCTGTTCCCACTGGGATATGACGCCTGGTCAGAGTGGAGGAGAAGTGACTATCCTGCACTGCTTCCCGCACCGGATGCCATCAATGACGGCAACATTGCAAGAAGGTATAACTATCCTTCCGATGAAGCTACATTGAACTCCGTGAACTATGATGCCGGTGTAGCTGGATTATCTCCTGCACAGGACATCAACACTGCCAGAATGTGGTGGGATAAGTAGACAGGTTCTATCACATATAAGATTAATGATAGAAAGGCTGCTCCCTCCGGAGCAGTCTTTTTTTTACTATCTTTGTCAGCGTTAAAATTCCGGGATAAAACCGAGAGATATGAGCGATTATAGCATTACCCATTTGCGTGAGTTAGAAGCAGAAGCCATCTATGTGATCCGTGAGGTGGGAGCCCAGTTTGAAAAGCCCACCCTTTTGTTTTCAGGAGGAAAAGATTCCATTGTGATGTACCACCTTGCCAGGAAGGCATTCTGGCCCCAGATCGTTCCTTTTCCCTGCATGCATATTGATACGGGACACAATTTTGAGGAGACGCTCAAGTTTCGGGATCATCTGATGGAATCAACCGGAGGACGGGTTATTGTGCGGCTGGTACAGGATTCCATTGATGCGGGTAAGGTTGTTGAGGAGACCGGAGTGAATGCCAGCCGGAATGTACTACAAACTGTCACGCTCCTGGATGCCATCGAGGAGTTCAAATTCGATGCTGCTTTAGGTGGAGGGAGAAGGGATGAGGAGAAAGCCAGGGCAAAAGAGCGCTTCTTCTCCCACCGGGATGATTTCGGACAATGGGATCCGAAGAACCAGCGCCCCGAGTTATGGAACATATTCAACGGCAAGAAGCACATGGGAGAACACTTTCGTGTATTCCCACTGAGTAACTGGACAGAGATGGATGTGTGGCAATACATCTATCTGGAAGATATTGATATTCCCAATCTCTATTATACCCACAAACGGGAGGTCTTTAACCGTGATGGAACCTGGCTGGCAAAGGCACCTTTCATGCAGCTGAAAGAGGATGAATTTTATGAGATGAGAGATGTTCGTTGCAGGACCATCGGGGACATTAGTTGTACGGGACTTACGCTTTCCACTGCCAACACCCTGGAGGATATCATTCAGGAGGTGGCTGCGGCCCGCTCCACTGAAAGGGGTGGAAGGTATGACGATAAGCGGTCCGAGGCAGCCATGGAGGACAGAAAGAAGGAAGGGTATTTTTAAATCATAAGTGCATCATGTTGTAAGGGTACCGGATGAGGAACCTATAAAGTTTTGTAAAAAACTTTTCAGAGACGAGAACGGTGCCGTTACAACAGAACAGTTAAAGGTTTGTTAAGTCAGAAAGTATATGAGTACAAAAGAAAATCCGGCACCGGGGTATTTGGACATGGAACTATTGCGGTTCACCACTGCAGGAAGTGTAGATGATGGAAAAAGCACGCTCATTGGCCGGTTGCTATATGATTCCAAGGCAATTTTTGAGGACCAGATGGAACAGCTTGAAATGGCCAGTCAGAGAAGGGGTGAGGAGCAGATTAATCTTGCCCTGCTTACCGACGGACTCAGAGCAGAAAGGGAACAGGGCATTACCATAGATGTGGCATACCGTTATTTTGCCACCCCGAAGCGTAAGTTTATCATTGCAGATACACCGGGCCATGTACAGTATACGCGCAACATGGTGACTGGTGCGTCAACAGCAAATCTGGCTATTATCCTGGTAGATGCCCGCCACGGTGTGCTTGAACAAACTATCCGGCACTCCTACATCGCATCTTTGCTGGGCATTCCACATATCCTGATCTGTGTGAACAAGATGGACCTGGTGGAATATGGCGAGGAGGTGTTTGAAGATATCAGGAGTCAGTTCGATCCTTTCAAGGAGACTTTGAACATAGGAGATGTGAGGTTCATTCCAATCAGTGCACTGAAAGGCGACAATGTGGTGGATAAAAGTACCAACATGAGCTGGTATGATGGTCCAACCTTGCTGGAGATGCTGGAAACCATCAATATCCGGAGTGATGCAGACTTTGTAAACCGGCGCTTTCCGGTTCAGTATGTGATCAGGCCTCAACGTGAGGAGTACCACGATTACAGGGGCTATGCCGGCCGGGTAGCAGGTGGTGTATGGAAACCCGGCGAAAAGGTGGCAGTACTGCCTGGTGGATTCGAAACCACTCTTGAGGCCATTGATACCATGACTGGTGAAATAGAAGAGGCATTTCCTCCCCAGTCGGTGACTTTCAGATTGGCACATGATATTGACATTAGCAGGGGAGATATGATCGTTCCGGTTGAACAGCAACCACACATCGGACAGGAATTCGACCTGATGGTTTGCTGGCTCAGTGAGAAACCAATGGTGCTGGGAGGTAAATACGTAATTCGTCACACCACCTCCGAGCTCAGGGGCATCATCCGTGAAGTGGATTACAAGGTAAATATCAACAACCTGAATGAGAATAAAGAGGATAAGTCAGTAGGGCTTAACGAGATCGCTAAAATCAAGATCAAAACCTCAAAACCGATATTCTACGATTCGTATGAGGAGAATCACATTACAGGAAGCATCATCATCATCGACGAGGGTACCAACAATACTGTGGGCGCCGGGATGATTATTTAGCCCCGTTTTTCATCATGTTGATTACATCCCGTATAATAAGGTTGTGATCGAAAGCAAGTTCCGGAAGTTCGGTAAGCCCATACCAGGTCAGCTTTTCAGCATCGCTTCCTGCTTCAGGAGTACCCATCTCTTCTTTCCATATCATCACAAATACCTGGGTGATGGTTCGTCCCCGTGGATCGCGATCTGGTTGATCATACGTCTCAAACCTGATCAGTTCTCCGGCAGTTATAGCGGTTTCCTCAAGCAGTTCCCTTCTGGCAGCC
>JAUVKN010000091.1 GCA_030596245.1 Bacteroidia bacterium
ATCGACGGAGCGGTTTGGCACCTCGATGTCGGCTCGTCACATCCTGGGGCTGGAGAAGGTCCCAAGGGTTGGGCTGTTCGCCCATTAAAGTGGCACGCGAGCTGGGTTCAGAACGTCGTGAGACAGTTCGGTCCCTATCTGTCGTGGGCGTAGGATATTTGAGAGGGCCTGACACTAGTACGAGAGGACCGTGTTGGACAGACCTCTAGTGTACCTGTTGTGGCGCCAGCTGCATTGCAGGGTAGCTACGTCTGGAAGGGATAAGCGCTGAAAGCATCTAAGCGCGAAGCCTGCCTCAAGATGAGATCTCCCTTAAGGGCCGTTATAGACGATAACGTTGATAGGCTGTAGGTGTAAAGGCAGTAATGTCATAGCCGAGCAGTACTAATTGCCCGTGAGCTTTTTTCAAGGCTAATTAAAAAATCCTTTCCAATATGTTAATCTTATTTGAAGATTTTAGGTGACTATTGCAATGGGGAACCACCTCTTACCATTCCGAACAGAGAAGTTAAGCCCATTTGCGCCGATGGTACTGCGTATAGTGGGAGAGTAGGTCGTTGCCTATCTTATTTAATCCCATCCGTTTTGCGGGTGGGATTTTTTTTGCAGTGTTTTTCTAAATATTACCCAAGCCAGATATATTGAAGGAATTGCCTGCAATCCATTGCGTAGCAAGGGATTGCAGGCAATGAGAGCGATATCTCTGGCATGCTCATAATTGTTTGAATTTTGTTAATTTCTATCGGGTCGAAATCCCTGCAAATCAAACCTGCTTGCTTATTTTAGTAATTCATTCTGTTTTTCAGGTGAGGAGATTTTATTTAATATTCTTTCTGTTTTCAATCTGTTCGGTTGTTGCAACCGGACAGGTAATTGATACATCTAAAAGTATCAATACCTGGAAGCTGATGCACAACTTTACCCGGTTTGAAGAGACTCCTCTTGATACCAATATGCACGAGTTGCAACGTGACTACCAACCCGCATTCAAACAAGGATTTAGTTACGAATACATTGGGATCCTGGGACATGCCCTTAATCATGTGGATTACTTCTTGAGGCCCGAATCTGACGCATTTGTATTTGGAAGGGGATGGGACCCTTATCTGAAAACACCTGAACGTGCTACCTTCTTCAATACAAAAACACCTTTCACCTCTGTGGCTTATTCGACCATTCCATTCAAGGCGTGGCGGGAAGAGAATATCGATGTATTGCATACTCAGAATTTCACGCCATTTACCAATTTCGGAATAGAATTTAATATACTGGCAGGCAAAGAGTTATATGAGAATGAAGAGACCAGGGCAAATCGTATTGGCCTTTTTGGGAGCCATGCTAAGGATAAGTACAGCATTTTCGGAACCTTCTACTACAATGACTTCAAGGTACATGACAATGGTGGGCTGGAAGATCTGGATGGATTCCTGGAAGGAGTAGAAGAGAAGCCATGGGAATATGCGGTTAACCTCACCGATGCAAAGTCTCACTATCGCAACCTCTCCCTGTTTTTGACACAGAAGTACAACCTGGTGGAACGCGTGACAAATACCGATACTCTTGGTATTACCACTACGACTGGCAAGACGCTGTCGGTTTCACACCAGCTCCATATCGACAGGAATTTAAAAGATTATGAGGATGTGGTAGATCCTGAAAATCTGTCCCATCTGTACGACAACTACTACTATGAAACAAGCGAAACAAAAGATTCAGCCACAGAAGATAAGATTTCCAATGTCTTTCAGCTGATCCTTGGGGATCCCGATTATGATAAGATCTCTGTAAGGGCATATATCGGTCATGAGTTCAGGCATTTTGGCTCAATTTCTCCTCATATGATGCCTGTGTTCTCGCATGTGGATACCATCAGCAGCATGCCCCTTGAAGTGGATTCTGTTTACAGGGATTCTGCAGCCACCGGGTTTGATTCACAAAATTTTAATGATGTTTATGTGGGCTTTCACCTGGCCGGGCCAACCACCGGAATATGGGATTGGGTGATTGATGGAAAATATTACCTGTTGGGTTATTATCAGAATGATTTCCAGGTGAATGCCACATTTTCAAGGGAGTTACAGATAAAGGCAGATCTGGGGATCCGGGGAAGTTTGGAGACAAGGCGTCCACACTATTTCACGAACCATTACTCCTCCTCTTTCTTCGAGTGGGAGAATGATTTCCCTTCTCTTTTCAGGATTAAAGGTGAAGCATTTATCAAAAGTGATGAGCTTGAAATGGATATCCGTGCCGGTGTTGCTTACCTGAGTAATTATTTGTACTGGGACCACGATGCTCTGCCTCAGGTTTATGATAGCGACCTGTTAATCTTCTCAGGTTTCTTTTCCAAACATTTTAAGTTTTCCGGATTAAATTCGGACAATAGGATCCTTGTTCAATATACCACTGCGAAAGAGGTGCTCAGGTTACCCTTTGCAGCAATTTACACTTCCAATTACTGGAATCAGTCGCTTTTTAAAGGAGCGCTGATTGCAGATCTTGGCTTTGATCTCTACTATACCACCAAGTACAGGGCAAGTGCTTATATGCCAGTCACAGGAGTCTTTTATCTCCAGGATGAGTACGATGTGGGCGGTTACCCTTTTCTGGATCTGTTCCTCGCGTTCCGCGTACAGCGCACCCGGATTTATGTCTCCTATAACAACCTGCTGCATGGAGTAGGTTTTGTGGGGAACAACTATTTTACCACCTACCGGTACCCTATGAAGCCGAGGAATTTTCGGTTTGGACTGGTTTGGACGTTTTATGACTAAGAATTTTTTTAACGATTCATTATGCAAAAGAGCGTCAGTCTGAAGATTATAGTTTCGTTAGTAATCATCTTATTACCATCAATCCTGGATTCTTGTAACCGCAGAGGGGAGTCACGGTTCAGAGATGTTGACAATCTAAAGCCGCAACGCATCACCAATTTGGAATTGATTCATCAGAAAGGGATCCTGAGGGTGGTTACAGAATTCAATTCCATCAGTTATTTCATCTACCGGGGACAACCCATGGGATTTCAATACGAAATGTTGCAGGAGCTGGCCAACCACATGGATCTGCAGCTGGAGGTGAACGTGTGCAATGACCTGGATCAGAATTTTTTGAATCTCGAGGAGGGCAATGTTGACCTGATTGCCATGAATTTGACAGTCACATCTGAAAGGAAGAAGAAGGTAGACTTTACAGTTCCTTTTCTGCAAACCAGGCAGGTACTTGTCCAGCGAAAGCCCCAGAGATGGGAGGATATGAACAAGAAACAATTGGAATCCAGTCTGATCCGGAACCAACTCGACCTTACTAATAAAACGGTTTTCGTTCAGTCGGGATCGGTTTATGCATTGCGACTTAGTTCACTTTCAAATGAGATAGGGGGCGGAATAGAGATCAGGGAGGTACAACTTGAGTCAGAACAACTGGTCCAGCGGGTGGCCATGGGCGAGATCGATTATGCCATTTGTGATGAGAATGTTGGTCTGGTGAATCAATTGTATTTCCCGCAACTGGATGTGGGTACGGCTATCTCCTTTCCACAGAACGTAGCCTGGGCCGTCCATCCTCAGTCCGACAGCCTGAAGGCAGAAATCGATAGCTGGCTCAGCAATTGCAGGAAGACCAGCAAGTATGCCATTCTTTACAACAAATATTTTAAAAACCGGCACTCTTTCAGGAGTATCCATAGTGAGTACTATACCCTGGGCAGTGGAAAAATTTCCAGTTTTGATGAGATCATTAAAAGGGAGAGTGAACGCATAGGTTGGGACTGGAGGTTAATGGCCTCCATGATATACCAGGAGTCCAGGTTCAATCCGGAAGCTGAATCCTGGGCTGGTGCATATGGACTGATGCAGCTTATGCCAAACACTGCTAAAAATTATGGGATTACCAGAACCTCTCCACCTTCAGCACATATCAGGGCCGGAGCTAGTTTTATTAAATGGCTGGATGACAGATTTATAGATGAAATCGATAACCAGGATGAACGGATTAAATTTGTGCTTGCGTCCTACAACATCGGGTATGGGCATATTCAGGATGCCAGGAGATTGGCTGAACGGTATGAGGATGATCCCAATGTTTGGCACGGAAGTGTGGAGGAGTGGCTTTTAAAGAAGGCCGATCCAAAATACTACACCGATCAGGTTGTAAAGTACGGGTATGCCAGAGGAATTGAAACCTTCAACTTTGTGAAAGAGGTGATCGACCGATATGAACACTACAAGAACATCGTGAACAGTGATGTTATTGCAGAATGGAGGCCAATTGAAGAAATTCACTTAGGATCATCGCAGTAGCACCCCATATCTTCTCCTTTCCAACCCTGTAAAAGGGCGCTTCAATTGACTGACCATGTCTCAGCATTCTTTCCGAATCCAGGTTTCGCGGATCAAGTAGTTCTGTTAATGGTGTTTCCCTGATGGCAGTATTTTTCATTGATCCATCCTTTTTCTCCCATGCCCCACCGGGAAGACTTACCTGGGCGCTGTGCGGACCATCGTATTCATTCCGTTTGATAAAAACCAGCCTGGTCTTTTCATTTGAAGGATACAGCAGGATCAGCACCGCTGCACGAATGGGATCTTTATCATTCCTGAATACCCCCCTGAAGGTGGGGGCCATCATAAACTGAGCCTTCTCACCGGGTAGTTTTGATGAGAGGATTTCTCGCCACAGATCCCGATTTATGGACCCTTCCATTTAATTGAACCGGATGCTTTTATCGGGCGAGATCCTGGCGATGATCATGGAGGGGAGCAGGAGAAAGAGAAAAGTGATGGCCATGGTTCCCAGGTTAAGCAAGAGGATGTGGAGGATGTTCAGGTTGATGGGAACCGTATCCAGGTAATAGGAGCTGGGGTCCAATGAAACCAGGTTCAAATGTTTTTGTGCCATGCAGATCACCAGTCCGATCAGGTTGCCCCAGAGTAATCCTACAATGGTAAGGTAGCCTGACTGGTAAAGGAAGATTTTTCGCACCGATGCATTGGTGGTTCCCAGCGCTTTCAGTATGCCAATCATATTGGTTCGCTCAAGAATCAGGATCAACAATCCCGAGATCATGTTGAATCCTGCCACGATAAGCATCAGAAGTATGAGGATCACCACATTCATGTCCTGAAGGTTTAACCAGTCAAAGATCTGGGTATACTTGTCCTGAATGGTCTCCACCTTTAAACGACTGCCATCGTCCAGGAAATCAAAAGCCACACGATTTCTAACCTCTTCGGCAATTTCCGGCAGATCGTCCATCTCTTCCAGTAATACTTCGTATCCGCTTACCTGTCCCGCATGCCAGTTGTTCAGGCGCTGTACCTGTTTGATATCAGAATAGATATAGAGCCGGTCGAAATCTTCAAGACTGGTTTTATAGGTCCCCTGTATGGTAAAAGTTCTGGCCCTTGGTGGTTCCTGGATAAAATACATGGTAAACCTGTCGCCCACACCCAGCTTCAGCAGGTTGGCTGTATTCTCCGAGATCACCACATGATTGCTGCGCACTGTATCACTTACCCTGATTATCTCTCCATCCGACAGGTGTTCCTCTATGAAGTCCCAGTCATACCGACCATCGACACCTTTTAACACAGCGCCATGGATCTCTTCTCCGGTCTTGATGATACCTGCTTTAATGGCAAATGGCTGGACATTTTTTACTCCGTCCAATTCCTGAATCAGCGCTACGCTCTCTAATCCGGCAGGAACTGGCACGGTTTCAAAAGAGAGGTTGGAATCCAGGTTCAGGATCTGGATATGGGCTCCAAATCCGGTGACCTTATTTGAGATCTCCTTTTTGAATCCGGTAACTATGGCCACAGCCACAATCATTACGATGAGTCCAAGTGCAATACCGAAAATGGCAATGGCGAGGATGGAGCGGGAAAAATTTCGTTTTCCCTTCCGGCTGCCGATCATGCGGCGAACGATAAAAAGCTCGGTATTCAATGATTCTGAATTCTGTCCATCAAATGTAGTTATCTTTTGCTTATTTTTAGGGAGTGATGAGATTGTTGATGTTTATATTGGTGATACTCCAAAGTATGGTCGCCGCCTGCAACCATGCAGAGGAACCTGCAAAGAGCGGAGCCAGCCGTATGGATCAATACCTTTCGGTGATCCGCGGAGTAAAGGTAGCCCTGGTGGCCAACCACACATCGGTGGTGGGGGACAGGCACCTGGTGGATACATTGCTTTCGTGTGGAATCACAAAAGACCAGTTGTTGAAGGTCTTCGCTCCTGAACATGGATTCCGGGGAGAAATGGTAGCCGGAGAACTGGTGGAGGATGGTACCGATCCGATTACCGGAATTCCCATTGTGTCCCTTTATGGAAATCATAAAAAACCGGTGCCGGAAGAGATGGAAGGGGTAGAGCTGGTGGTATTTGACCCCCAGGATGTGGGAGCCCGGTTTTACACCTACATCAGCACCCTTCATTATGTGATGGAAGCGTGTGCCGAAAATGGGGTGCCCCTTCTGGTGTTGGACCGTCCCAATCCCAATGGCGGAAGTGTAGATGGTCCGGTCCTGGAATCTGAGTATACCTCTTTCGTTGGAATGCATCCAATCCCGGTGGTGTATGGACTCACCATCGGGGAACTGGCAATGATGATCAATGGGGAGGGCTGGTTAAAAGATGGGTTGCATTGCAGCCTGCAGATCATCCCCTGTGAAAACTATTTCCATGGAAAGCCCTATTCCATGCCGCTGAGTCCCTCTCCAAACCTATCCAACGATCACTCCATATTGATGTACCCTTCCACCTGTTTCTTTGAAGGGACTGTGATGAGCGAAGGAAGGGGAACGCCCTGGCCCTTCGAGGTATATGGACATCCGGAGCTGGAGGGGGAATTTAGTTTTACACCAGTTTCCATACCAGGGGTATCAGGGAATCCAAAGTTCAGGGATCAACGCTGTTATGGGGCAGATTTCCGGGATTTTATTCCTGCTGATGGATGGTCCGGGCTACAGCTCCAATGGTTATTGGACGCATATGCTCAGTATCCGCGCAAAAGTGAATTTTTCACATCTTATTTCGAAAAATTGGCCGGGACAACATCCTTAAGGGAGCAGATTGAGGCGGGCTTAGACCAGCACCAGATAAGGCAAAGCTGGCAAAAAGATCTGAGAACCTATAGAAAAATAAGAGAACAATACTTGATTTATGACTGATATGAAAAAGAACCTCTTCAACTTAATCCTCTTAGGGATTTTCTTACTAGTATCCGTGACAACAGGAGCCCAGATCCAACATCCCGAGAATGGTTTTGTGTTTGATGATTCTGAGGTGCCACGCATCGACATCACAATTTCTGCTTCGAATCTGGAAAACCTCTATGCTGATCCAACCAGTGATCTGGAGTATCAGGCACTCTTCAGGTTTACCCGCAACGATAGCATTGAGGAGTTGATGGATATTGGATTAAGATTCAGGGGGAATGTATACTCAAGGGCTAAGCAAAAAAAATCATTCCGGATCTCCTTTAATTCATTTGACCGTGGAAGGGATTTTCACGGGATCGAAAAGATGAACCTGAATGCTGAAACCAATGATCCTTCATTAATCAGGTCTAAACTGAGCTGGAACTTGTATAGATACCTGGGCGTGGCCGGTCTTCGCAGCAATCATGTTCTACTTTATATCAATAACACTTTTTACGGGGTGTACATCAATACCGAGCACATTGATGAGAAATATGTCCGTTCACGATTCGGAACGAATGATGGGAACCTCTATAAATGCCTGTGGCCCGCCGATCTTACTTACATTGATGAGAACCAGGATTCATATAAGCTTGAGAACGATGGTGAACGGGTCTATGAATTGAACATCAACGAAGAGTGGGATGATTACGAAGATCTGACCCGATTGATCTCGGTCCTGGAGAAAAATAACAGTTTACAATTGCGGGACGAGCTTGAAAAAGTGATCAATGTGCAACAGTACCTGAAAACCATGGCTGTGGATGTGATGACCGGAAATTGGGACGGTTATATTGGAAATAGGAATAATTATTTTCTCTACCGGGATCAGGTGACGGGCAGGTTTGAGTTTATTCCCTATGACCTGGACAATACCTTTGGGATTGACTGGTTAGGAGAGGATTGGTCAGATCGTTCCATCTACGACTGGCACCGGGAGGAGCGGCCCCTGTATGTCAAGATCCTCCAGGTGGATGAATACCGGGAACAGTTTACTGTGTATATTAAGAAACTGGCTGATTATATGACTTCCAATGACCTGAACCAGGAGATGGAACGCTAGAAGCAGCAGATTAGCTCCCATGTTGGCTTAGATCCATACTATCCCCTGGACTGGGGTTATGAGTATGCTGATTTTGAGAATGCCCTTACCAGTGGGTGGGGAGGACATGTGCCCTATGGTGTGCAGGAGTATGCAGGAATTCGTGCTGCCAGTGCCCTGGCAGAATGCATCCAGGCCGATGCGTCTCCCCTTATCTCTCATGCCAGAATCCTGCCTGCAACGGGTAGAATTGAGATGGACTGGGTAACAGAAGATGATGATCCTGGTTTTACCACCACCCTTCATTACCGGGTCGATGGATCGGAATGGGAGTCCATACTGTTTGATACCCCTGTGGAAACAGATGCGGTGTCGGGGCTCCAGACCTACAGGTATTCCATGCTTTCTTTGGCTGAAGAGGTGGAAGTGGACCTCTATTTTACCGCCATGGACCAGGCCGGACAAGAGACACGCTATCCGGCTACCTTTCAAACCGTCTCTTTTCCGCTGATATCCGGACCTTTGTATATTAATGAGTTCATGGCTTCCAACAGTAGTATCAGAATGGATGAATATGGTGAGTATGACGACTGGGTTGAGATTTATAATCCAACCGATACACAGGTGTGGTTGGGCGATATCTACCTGAGTGATGACATGGGGGTACCGGGAAGATATAAATTTCCGGATGAGTACATTGATCCTGCGGGGTACCATATGGTATGGCTTGACGGAGAACCGGAACAGGGAATCTACCATGCATCTTTTAAGATAAATAAGGGTGGAGAAGAGCTGCGCTTGTCTGAGCGCCCAGCCAACGGATTTAGCCTCATGGATTCCATTACCTTTGGCTCACAGGTAACCGATATCTCCATGGGGCGTTTAATTGATGGGGGAACCGAATGGGTCGCATTCGCAGGACCAACGCCAGGCTACTCCAACCTATCCACTGGATGGGAGGAGGCTCCGGTTGAAACTCTGACTCTAACCCTCTATCCCAACCCGGTCAGTGACGGAACCCTCCATTTCAGCAGGAGGGTATCGGGAGCAATTTACAATGTCATGGGACAGAAAATGATGGAACTGGTGGATACAGAACAGGCCAATGTGGCAAACTTTGCGGCAGGAATGTACATCTTCAGGTCCATTGAAGGAGAATCAAAACAGTTTCTGGTTGCAGGCAATTAGAGGTGTTACCTGTTCTGCGGACCCTGGTGGTTAGTTCCTCTTAGTACTTCTTCCTCCGGACTGTTTGCCCCTGTATTTACCGCCAGAGCTCCTTCCACCAGAGCTCCTTCCACCAGAGCTCTTACCGTATCTGCCACTTTGCCCCCTGCCTCTGTATTTGGCGGGATTGTATTCGGGTGCTTCCCCAAACTGTTCAGGTACCATGGCTTTAGTGACAACATCTCCAAGCAACTTCTCAATTCTGGAAAACTTGGATTGTTCCTGTTCACTGATCAGGGTGATGGCCACGCCTTCTGACTCAGCCCGTGCGGTCCGGCCGATCCTGTGAATGTAATCTTCCCCCTCGTGAGGAACGTCATAATTGATGATGAGTTCGATGTTGTCGATATCGATCCCCCGGGACAGGAGGTCGGTGGCCACCAATATGTGTAGTTTCCGGTTCCGGAACTGGAGCATAATCTCTTCGCGGGTTTTCTGATCAAGGTCGGAATGGATGTCCTGTGCCAGCAAACCTTCTCTTTTCAGTTGTCGACCCAGTTGTTTGGCCGATAGTTTTGTGGAGCAGAAAACGATCACACTCTTCAGGTCACGTCCCTTCAAAAGGTGTGTAACCAGTGGGAGCTTTTGGGTTTCATAAACCACATAGGCCACCTGAAGCACCTTATCAACAGGTTTTGAGATAGCAATACTCACCTCCACGGGATTGTTCAACACCTTTTTTGCCAGGGTACGGATCTTGTCTGGCATGGTGGCAGCAAACATTAGATTCTGTCGCTGCCTGGGAATGTGCTGGATAATCTTCATGATATCATCATAAAATCCCATATCCAGCATCCGGTCCGCCTCATCCAGGATCAGGTACTGCAATTCGTCAAAATTTACATAGGAACTGTTCAGATGTGCAATCATTCTGCCGGGAGTGCAGATCACAACCTCGGTTCCCTCGGAAAGTGCTTTTTTCTCCCTGGCAAACAACTGACCATCACCTCCCCCATAAACCGCAATGGAACTCACATCCGTAAAATAGGAGAAGCCTTCCATCTGCTGGTCGATCTGCATGGCCAGTTCGCGGGTGGGAACGATCACCAGTGCACGGGTCTTATTGGATTCCCTTGTAGCAATAATATTCTGGATCACGGGAAGCAGAAAAGCCGCAGTCTTTCCGGTTCCGGTCTGTGCCGATCCGATGATGTCTTTTCCTTGAAGAATGGCCGGTATGGCCTTTTCCTGGATGGGTGTGGGTGATTCATACCCCATGGCTTCGATCCCCTCCATCACTGAGGGATCAAATCCGAATTCACTAAAATTCAATTCTTTCTATCTAATGGTTAAAGCACCGCAAATGTAGTCATTAATTGAATACCCACGTTTTTAGCAGAGCCTGGGGCATTATAAGGTCCTTCCCGGATAAGCTTTCAATGCCTCGGCAAGTGTCTCCATGGCGAGGGACAGATCCTCCTTTTTCAACACATAGGCGATGCGTACCTCCTGCTTGCCCAGTCCCGGTGTGGAATAAAATCCGGATGCAGGAGCCATCATCACTGTCTGGTTTTTGTACTCGAAATCGCTTAGGATCCACTGGGAAAAAATATCAGCATCGTCCACAGGCAGATGTACAACCGTATAGAATGCTCCTTTGGGTGTGGGACATATGACCCCCGGCATCTGATTCAGGGCCTTCACCATGAAATCCCGGCGTTCATAATACTCCTTTATGACTTCCTCAAAGTAGGATGCAGGAGTGTCCAGTGCAGCTTCTCCGGCCACCTGCCCGTAGGAAGGGGGACTCAGCCTGGCCTGGGCAAATTTCAGTGCTGTGGATATCACCTCTTTGTTCTTTGAAATAAGTGTTCCCACGCGCACTCCACACATGCTGTAACGTTTAGAGACGGAATCAAACATGATCACATGCTGTTCCAGCCCTTTCAGGTTCATGGCCGAAAAGTGCTTCTCCCCATCATAACAGAACTCCCTGTAAACCTCATCCGAGAATAGATACAGATCATGCTTTTTGACGATCTCCCCGAGCCTTTCCAACTCCTTCTGTGAATAGAGGTAGCCTGTGGGATTGTTGGGATTGCAGATGATGATCCCACGGGTTTTTGGTGTGATCGCTTTTTCAAACTCCTCCATGGGAGGAAGTGCAAATCCACTATGAATATCCGATGTAATGGGTACGACCTTTACTCCTGCAGAGACGGAAAAACCATTGTAGTTTGCATAGAAAGGTTCAGGAACGATCACCTCTTCACCGGGATTGACAGTGGACATGAGTGCAAATGTAATGGCTTCCGACCCACCAGTTGTCACCAGCATCTCGGTATGATCCACATTGATTTCAATACCCTGGTAAAAGGCAGCCAGTTTTCGCCTGTAGCTTTCATTTCCGGCCGAATGGCTGTATTCGATCACCTTTGCCGTCATGTTTTTAACTGCTTCCCTCGCAACTTCCGGAGTTTTTATATCGGGCTGACCGATGTTGAGGTGGTATACTATTCGCCCTCTTTTTTTCGCCTCTTCGGCATAGGGGACCAGTCTCCGGATGGGAGAAGCCGGCATCAGTTGTCCTTTTTTTGAAATAGTAGGCAAAATGTCTTATTTTTCTGGGTGAAATACTTTTCCCTGGATTTGTAATTTTACCGGTGAGTTAGCAGCGGTTGAGAAGACAAACACCGACTTCATAAAAGTGCCTGTCAGAGCAGTGTTATATTCCACAATGATCTCTCCAGAACCATTGGGTTTAATGGGTTCTCTTGGCCAGGTAGGTACGGTACATCCACATGAACTGCGAACCCGGTTGATTACAATGGCCTTTTTTCCAACATTTTTAAATTTGAAAGACCAGGTTCCGTCACCGTTCTTCGCAATCTCCCCGTAGTCGTGCTGATCCTCTTCAAACAATATCTCCTCTCCTCTTTCCATTGCATGCTCTTCCGGGTTATCTGCACACCCCAATAGCAACCCTCCCAGAAACACCAGCAATCCGATCCTTGAAATTAACTTCCCACCCATCTAATCTTTGTTTGAAAATCAAAAATACCTAATTTTCCTGAAGCGGGAAATGATTATCTTCATATTATGAGAAAATCGAATTAAAGTATATGAAACAGAAAGTAGCACTTGTATTGTCTGGAGGAGGTGCCAGAGGGATTGCCCATATTGGTGTAATCGAAGAGCTTATAAATCAGGGGTTTGAAATCACCTCCATTGCAGGGACATCCATGGGATCTCTTGTGGGAGGGGTTTATGCAGTAGGTAAACTTGAAGAGTTAAAAATACCGTATGTGGCCATTGCCGCAGACCTCCTTCAGAGAGAGGAAGTAGCTTTTTCAGAAGGAAGTATTTATGAAGCCATTCGGGCATCCATTTCCATTCCAACTGTAATGACACTCAGCAGGTTCTCGCCGGATAT
>JAUVKN010000270.1 GCA_030596245.1 Bacteroidia bacterium
CAGATCACGTGGAAGAAGTACGGGTATGGGCCGCAGCAACCTGCCACTCTGGATTGCCCTGGGTATGATGTCGGGGAACCGCCACTCGGGCAGCTGGGGGAATTTCTCTTCGGGCAGCGGAGGAGGATTCGGCGGATTCTCTGGAGGCGGAGGTGGCTCCTTCGGCGGAGGCGGAGCAGGCGGAAGCTGGTAATTAGTGGCTGAAAACTCCTTGTTTTCTGAATTTCTATCCGTTTTTATCAAAAGTAATATATCTTTAGTAATTAACAGGAATACAGAATATTAGAATGGTTATACCTATACAGTAAATAGTATGGCTTTAACAGTATCAAAATCAGGCAAACGAGAAGATCCCCGTTATTATATGGAAATTGCCATCGATGTGATGAAAAAATCAATTGATGAACGAAATAAGAAAAATCCGAGTCCACATGTAGGTGCTGTTTTAGTCTTTCCAAATGGGGATTATGATGTTGCTTGGCGAGGTCAATTTCGAGAAGGTGATCATGCCGAATATACCTTATTAGATAAATCATACCGTACAAAAGATTTATCGGGTTGTTGGTTATTTGCAACTCTGGAACCATGTGGGCCAGGTGCTAGAAACGAACCCAAGATACCATGTGCTGAAAGAATCGCCAATGCAAGAATTGAGAAAGTATGGTTTGGTGTACAGGAATTAAATCCAAAGGCAAGTGGTGGGAATGAATATCTGGAAAAGATGAAGGTTAAAGTATACCCATTTGATTCAGATTTACACCATGTAGTACATAAGTTTAACAAAGATTTTGAAGACTGGGTTGAAGAAGAAAGTAAAAAGAAAACTATTTCTGATTCCATACATACTGGCTTATTGAATTTCTCTGTCGAAAACTCTGATATAGGTTCACTATCACCTGATGCTCTGAAGTTATATATATCTAAAACAAACAAAGATATTGAGTGGGATTCTGAGGAATTACGAGCTGATTTGATTAGTAAGAATCTATTGGAAATTAACGACAAAACAAAAGTAGCTTCCCCCACAGGAAATTGTTTATTATTATTCGGGAAAAATCCACGTGACAAATTTCCTCAAGCTGCGGTAAAAGCTAAAGTTGATTATGGTAATGGAATAGAACCTGATACTGAAAGTTTTGATGATGCCATTATATTGATGCCCAATCAGGTTGAACAATGGGTGAAGAAAGTAATTCCTGAGAGTATGGATAGATCAACCTTCACAAGGGAAAAAGTATCACATTTCCCAACCGAAGTTATTCGTGAAGCAATTATTAATGCTTTAGTTCATAGGGATTACTCTCTAGATGGTGCGAAAATTCAACTTGATGTTACACCTGAAAAAATAGAGGTTCGGTCTCCGGGAGAACCATTTTATCCTAATACATTAAAAGATCTTCAGAGTTTTTCAGCCGTATCTTATGCTCGCAATATAGGAATTGCATATATTTTCAACCTTATGGGCTTGATGGAAGAGACTGGTGTAGGAATGGATACTTTCAAGTCTTTACGAGAAAAACATAATTTACCACTACCCATTATAGCTTATAAAAAGCCAAATGTTACTATAACATTTCCGAGGAATTTTGAAGGAGTTAAAGATGCAAATGAGATACTTCAAAATCTTACACCTGAGCTACTTCATGCATATGAATTTATTAAGGTAAATATAGAAGCCTCCAGAAAAGAATATGCCGAATATGCTGGAATAAGTGATAAAACAGCTTATAGGAGATTATCTGAGTTGAAGAATCAAGAACTTATAAGTGATAATGGTAAGGAAACTAGTTCCAAAAAATACAGGTATGTTTTTATTAACAAATAACATGATCACGGACATGATCCTAGTCATTCTGTCCATGATAAAGGTATAAATAAAGGTAAAGGTTGCTATCATGGACATGATCATGGACATTGTGTCCATGACGAGGGTGTAAATGATGAAATAAGTGGTGATCATGGACATAACTAAGATATAATAAATATTGAAGAAGCAATGGTGAGTCAAACATGAAAGAATAATGGCACCATCATGAAGTCTGTGATTAATATTATGATTCGCAACTGGCCAATCTTTGTGCTTATTTCATTATCCTTTGTCGTTTCGGCTCAGGAGGCACCACTCACAGGGCAAGAGGCCACACTCACAGGTCAGGAGTCAACACTCACAGGGCAGGAGTCCACACTCACAGGTCAGGAGTCCACACTCACAGGGCAGGAGGCCACACAGTCGCCCTCAGAATCCAGACTTAAGCTGGTCTTTACGGGTGATATCATGGGTCATGATACCCAGATCGCATCCGCACTGGCCACCGGTGAACCAGGGTATGATTACCGGCCATGTTTCCAGTACCTGGAACCCTACCTGATGGATGCCGACCTGGTGATCGGAAACCTGGAGGTCACCTTTGCCGGTCCGCCGTTCAAGGGATATCCTCAATTCTCAAGCCCGGATGAGCTGGCCGATGCATTGAAAAAGGCCGGATTTGATATCCTGGTTACTGCCAACAACCATGCCCTTGACAGAAGGGTGGCGGGACTGGAAAGGACCCTTGATCAGCTCGATCGCAGGGGTATCTTACATACGGGAACTTTTACTGATGCGGACAAGCGTTCACTCCATTACCCCCTGGTGGTAGAGAAACACGGGATCCGGATCGCCCTGCTCAACTACACTTATGGGACCAATGGGTTGAAGGTGACCCCACCGGCCATTGTCAACCGGATCGATACGGCACTCATGCGCGGGGACCTTATGAAGGCTGTCTCGGCCGAACCTGACTTTATACTTGTGACCATGCACTGGGGCAATGAGTATCAACTTACAGAAAGTCGCCAACAACGTGAGCTTGCTGCATTCCTGTTCGAACACGGCACTGATGTTATTATCGGGTCACATCCCCATGTGGTACAACCCATTCGCGGTGAAGGAAAAGGGAACCTGGTAGCCTACTCCATGGGAAACCTCATATCAAACCAGCGGAACAGGTACAGGGACGGGGGAATTGCCTTTGAACTTGAATTGGTGAAAAGGGTGAATGGTGACAGGGGGGTGACAGGCTTCGCCGTGACAGGGCCTTCGGCTGGTGACAGAGGTGACAAGGGTGACAGAGAATTTGAAACTGTTGACATTGCCAGCTTCGGATACCTGCCTCTCTGGGTATACAAACCCACCACAAAAAAAGGCACCATGTTTACACTGGTGCCTGCTTCAGTTCATCCTGACTCAGTTCCGGAATTCCGGATGTCGGCCGAAGAGAGGAGTAAAATGAGTCAATTTTTGGAGGATACGCGTGCAAACCTGCAGGGTCACAGGGAAGTTGAACCTTACTGGATGCAGCAGCCTTAGCCCTGATGGAATAATGATCCATAAGAGTTCTCCAAATCCTATTGATTGTAATTATGCCTTTTCGTTGATCTTGGCTAGGCCTTTTCGTTGATCTTGGCTATGCCTTTTCGTTGATCTTGGCTATGCCTTTTCGTTGATCTTGGCTATGCCTTTTCGTTGATCTTGGCTAGGCCTTTTCGTTGATCTTGGCTAGGCCTTTTCGTTGATCTTGGCATCTACCAGGATACGGCCGCAATATTCGCAGACAATGATCTTCTTCCTGGAGGCAATGTCAAGCTGACGCTGGGGTGGGATCTTGTTGAAACAACCTCCACATGCATCACGCTCCACCGGGACAACGGCCAGACCGTTGCGTGCATTTCCCCTGATCTTTTTGTAGGCAGCAGTAAGCCTCTCTTCGATGATCCCTTCCAGTGTGGCGGATCTTTTCTCCATCGCACTCTCCTCCTTCTTGGTATCATCGATAATGTCATCAAGCTCCTTATTCTTATTCTCCAAGTCAAGCTTCCGCTCATCAAGTACGCCGGTAGACTCTGCAATCACCACTTTCTTCTCGTCGATCTTCACAGTGAACTCCCTGATGCGCTTTTCACACAGTTCGATCTCCAGGGTCTGGAACTCAATCTCCTTGGAAAGGGAGTCATACTCACGGTTGTTCCTCACATTGTTTTGCTGTTCCGCGTACTTTTTGATGAGCTCATGGGCGTTTGAGATCTCCTGCTTCTTCCCGTTAATGGATTTATCAAGGCTCTCAATATCATCATCAAACTTGGAAACTCTGGTCTGCAATCCTTCAATCTCATCTTCCAGATCCTGAACTTCAAGGGGTAATTCACCACGAAGGATGCGTATTTTATCTATGGCAGTATCCACCAGTTGCAGATCATACAATGCTTTTAACTTCTCAGCAACAGACATTTCTACAACTTCTGCGCTTTTCTTTGCTTTAGCCATGAACTAAAAATATTTAATTGGATTTGTCTCTATTTCTGATAAACGGACTGCAAATTTAGGGAATTTTTTCATAAGTAGATCATAAAAAAGTTCCCGGGTAAATTGTTCACTTTCAAAATGACCAATATCCATCACCACGATCTTTCCATCCGCATCAAAAAACTGGTGGTATTTGAAATCACCCGTCACAAAAACATCGGCACCTGAGGCCCTGGCCTTTCCCAGTAAAAAACTGCCTGCTCCGCCACACAAAGCGACTCTCTTCACAGGTTTACCCGACAATGCGGAGTGCCTTATAACACTCACCCCGAACCGCTCTTTCACAAAATTCATAAAGCGCTCTTCATCCATGGGATCCTCCAACTCTCCCACCATTCCCATTCCACCCTGCTCATACTGGTTTTCCAAGGGATAGAGATCATAGGCCACCTCTTCATAGGGGTGGGCCACAACCATTGCCTTCACCACCTTGCCGGTCAGGTGTGCAGGTACAATGGTCTCTACCCTGACCTCGGATTCCTCGTGCATCTGTCCGGGCTCTCCCACATACGGGTCGGTTCCTTCAAGTCCCCTGAAGGTCCCTTTGCCTTCCAGGTTAAAACTACACCTGTCGTAAGCCCCGATGTGACCTGCCCCCGCTTCAAACAGAGCCAAGCGCACTGCCTCCAGATGTTCCCGGGGTACAAATACCACCAACTTCTTTAGCTGACCACTCATGGGATCGAGGATCTTTTGGCGGATCAATCCAAGCCGATGGGCCATAACGCTGTTGACCCCGCCCACAATGGCATCGAAATTGGTATGGCCGCTGTAAATGGCGATATCTTTCTGAATGGCCTGCTTCACAATTCGTTGGGAAGCGTTCCTCCCGGTAAGGGATTTAAGTCCGTCGAATATAACCGGGTGGTGAGAGACAACCAGGTTGAAACCCAGATCTTCGGCCTCCTGAAGCACCTGCTCGGTCACATCCAGGGTGATCAGGATCCCGCTGACCTCCATTTCAAGGTCACCCACCTGCAGTCCCGAATTATCATAAGACTCCTGGAAAGAGAGGGGTGCAAGACTCTCCAGGGTTCTGGTAATCTCCTTTAACTGTATCATAATGTTTGAATTGATTCGGGATTGGGGTACCCGGTTCAGAGGCTCTCCCTCACATCAATAAGCATACCCTTGATGCTCTCCAGGGATTTTACAATCTCAAAATTATGTTCCGTATCCTCTTTGTTCTCTTTCATCTTCTTCTTGGCCCCTTTTAGGGTCATCCCATTCTCCTTGACCAGGTGATAGATAATATGGAAGTTATCGATGTCCTTCTTGGTGAATAGCCGGTTTCCCTTTTTGTTCTTCTTGGGTTTGATGATATCAAATTCCTTCTCCCAGAACCTGATGAGCGAAGTATTTACATT
>JAUVKN010000124.1 GCA_030596245.1 Bacteroidia bacterium
TTTGAAGTGAAAATTTTCTAAACAGATTTTCGTTTTTTCCTTTTAAACCACACCTTTAAATTGTCCCTTATCAGCAGGACCACCTCTTTGCCGAGAAAAGCAAGTGATCCGTAAAAGAGGACCTCACCGGTAATAAAAACACCCAGTATGAGTCCTCCGATTTTTGTTGCTTTTAATCCTACTAATCCGCCAATGGCCCCTCCAATAAGTGGCGATCCTACAATAAGCACATAACTTATGAGCTGTACCACAAACATGGTCCTCTTAAAAGGGGTATTCACCAGAGCCTTGATCGTCCTTGTTTGTTTCTCCTGGTTGGATCTGCTATTCTCCTCAATCATTTTTTACAAGATACAAGACTATTGCATAAAACCCGAATTGTTTCATTTGAATCCAGCAGGTAGTGTTCCACTTCGTCTAACACTCAATAATCATATTGCTGAACAATGGGCTGCCCGTTTTCAAAGTCGTAAAAGGTCTTTCTCATGATGTCTGCCAGTAATAGCTTATAACTTATATATGAGTCGAGATGTGACTGGTAGGCAGCGTTTAACCTGGTTCGGTCCAGGGCAAGCGATTGACTGTCAATATCTCCATCTGAGAATCTTGCCCGGGAGATATTGAAGCTTTTTTCTGCAAGCAGCACATTTTTTTCCAATAATTGCAGGCGTCGTAGACTGCTATTCAATTGCTTCACAGTGTTCCTTATTTCTCTCTCAATATTGATCTTTTCCTGGTCATACTTTCGCTTATTTACCTCCAATCCGGATAGTGCTGCATTTACAAGGGACCTGTTTTCCCCCCAGTCGAATATGGGGATTCGAATTCTTAGGGCCACACCAAAATTACCAGGTCTGTTATACATCTGTTGCCATGAATTTCCCACTGCATCAGTAAACCCATATGGCAGGGTTTGCTGGTCCGTCCCGATCAAATCGTAATAGGCTGTTATATCACCTTTGACCATACCCTCAGATTTAATTCTTTTAATTTCCAGCTTTGAGAGTTCTATCTGGATCTCGTTTTCCCGAAGTTCCATCCGGTTCTCCAGGCCGTGCCGGACGGCCATCTCTTCGTCCACATCGATGATACTATAACTCAGATCACTTACCACCAGTACCTGGTCCTGGAGTGACAGACCAAGCTGTTGTTTGAAAAAATTCATCTGCGAAATAAATTCCACCTCAGCAATATTAAAATCATTATTGGCTTCTCCCAGATCAACCTCCATCTGCAGGGCTTCAACCTCCCTGATCAGCCCGGCTTCATATTTATTTTGCGCAATCTCGTATGCCTCCTGTTGCCTCTCAAGGACCTGATTGGCAATATTTTCACGTTCTCTGGTAGCGACCAGGTTATAGAAAGCCTGGCTGGTTTCAAAAATGAGATCAAGTTCAGCCCTCTTAAGGCTTCTGAGGGACAATTCGTAATTGAGCTTGGCTTTTTTAAACTCGGTTCTTATTCGGTTATACACATAAAATGCACTCAATGGCTGCACAAATCCCAGGCGAACATCAAGTCGGGTTAATCTTTCATCTTTATAATAATCCATCAGGTTATCCAAGCCTGTACTCAGATAGAATTGCCCATCTGTGGGCAGCGGCTGACTGACCATCACACTGCCATTATACCGCAATTGCTGTACAGGGTAAAAAGTAATCCCCGCACTGTCTTCAAACTGGCGAATCGTCTCCGTATAATCCGGCACCGTCAAATTCAGATCAATGTGGGTCTTTAATTTGCTTGTGGCAGCTTTGAGTTCATACCCGGCCTGGGCAAGTACCTGGTTTAAGATCAACATCTGGTGACTTTTCTGTTTGGCAATCTCAATACTCTTTTGAAGATCAAGCTCATATATTTCCTGGGCATAGATTCCCTTTAACGGGAACAGGAGCCCAAGTGCCAGAGATGCAAGCAATAGACTTTTCATCATTACAGGAGTTTTCGCAACCATGAGATCAATATTTGTTAAATGGGTTTTACAATAAAGCAGTGCCATAGGATGCACTCACTCATGACGTATAGATTCAATAGGTTCAAGGGCAGCAGCTTTTTTTGCAGGCAAGTAACCAAAATTAATTCCCACAATTACCGAGAAGAGAAAGGCTATTATCACAGAATACAGTGCTACACTGGTAGTGATATCTGTGATGAATGTGATTGAGATTGAGATGGTCAGACCCAGCGCAACTCCTATAATACCGCCGGTAATGCTTAGCATAACCGCTTCGGTTAAGAATTGACGCATGATATCTCTCTTTCTTGCACCCAGGGCTCTTCTGATCCCTATTTCCTTGGTGCGTTCGAGCACACTTGCCAGCATAATGTTCATGATTCCTATACCTCCAACCAGAAGAGAGATGGCTGCAATTGATCCAAGCAGAAAATTATATATTTTTCTTTCTTTCTCTTCCTGTTTCATCAATTCAAGGGGAATGATAATGCTAAAATCCTCATTGTTATAATGATGCCGGTTTAACAGATGCCTGATAATGGTTGAGATTTCAGGCAGTTTCTCAGAACTGGCAACTTTAACAGTGATCTGTTTTATTTCACTTTCCAGCTGGTTCTCCCTGATGAAGCGCTTGTTAAAAGTGGTAAGTGGAAGATATATGTCATTATTCAGATCCCGTGAAGCCAATTCACCTACTGTTTCTGTGAAGAGGGCCTTATTTTGCATCACTCCTGTTATTTCAAACCACTGATCCTCTATCTTAATGTCCTTTCCAACCGGATCCTCAAATGGGAAGAGATCATCTGCGATGGTTGCTCCTAAAACACAGACCTTCAAATGTCTTTGGTAATCATCCTCATTAATAAACTCCCCGTTTGCAGGGGTGAAGTTCAGAATATTTAAGAATGAAGGGGTGATTCCAATGATTCTGGCCTTTCCTGTCCTATCCGCATACTGGACAGTAACATCTTTCTCTGCCTGTGGAGCAATGTCTTCAATAAGGGGTACAATCTCCTTGATTGCATCGGCATCAGAGATTGACAATCCTTGTGAAAACTTTGCCCTGACTTCCTCCAGTTCTTTATCAGTGAATTCTTTATCCCTGATAATGATATTATTTATACCAAGGTCCTTGTATTTTGCAATTGCTTCCCGTTTTGCACCTTCACCTATGGCTAACATGGCGATCACAGACGCCACTCCAAAGATAATTCCCAGCATGGTAAGAAAAGAGCGAAACTTGTGATCGACGATGGCCAGGAAGGCAAGTTTGAAGTTCTCTTCAATTTTCATAACAGTGACAAACAGGTGATAATTAATTACTGGTTAAGGGCAATTCCTTCCTTTTCAGGTACCATGAGTTCAGTTCCCTGTTGGAAGTTACCGTAAACCACAGTATAATTATTATTCCTCGGACCAACCTCCACAGGCTGTTCAACCCAACTGTTGTTCACGTTCATAGATAGGTAGAAAGTGTCATCCACTCTCTTCAGACAGCGATTATCTACATAAAACACATCCGACAACTCAGCATAATAAACTTCACAACTTACTGTCATGCCTGGCTTCAGGACAGGATCGGAAAAATCCAGGACAATTTCAAGGTCAAATACTTTTACTTTGGATTCTTCCTCTTTATTATAACTGAGCTTACCTATATCGGATACCCTTCCTTCAAACGGTTTATCAGGAAAAGCTTCCATCCTGACAATCACTTTCTGTCCTGGTTTCACCTTCCCAATATCAGTCTCATTGATGGTTGATGTTACCTTTATGAGGCTCAAATCGGGGACCAGGGCAAGCTCTGCTCCCTGGTAGGTGTCATCACCTAACCGGTAGATTTGTTCGGTGCGTCTGTTCTTTGATATCTGAAAAATGCCATCGATGGGACTAAGTATGGTCAGTTTACCGATGGCCTGCTGTGCCTCCTTTACATTAGTCTTAACTTGAGACACTTTGATCTTCTGTATCTTCAGGCCGTTTTTACATATTGCTTTCTCCAGAGTAATTGTCTTCTTTATCCTGTTCAGGTGGATTACCGACTGCTGAAACTCCAGTTGCTTTATCTCCTTCTTTCGTTGAGATTCAAACTCATATTTCTCCAGTTCCAGCTTTTTCAAATCATAATCAGCCTGAACCTCCTGTAATTGCGCCTCCAATTCCCCGAATTTGATTTCGTGTTCCACCAATAATTTATTCAAATTTGCATTTTCCGTTTCCAGCAGGGTCTCCTGCTCAATCAAATATTTCATGACGTTCGCCGGATCGAGCTGTCCGATGGAATCTCCTTTCTGTACATGGGCTCCATGATCCACCATTCCCGTTATTTTGAATTGCCAGCCATATTTCCAGCCAACATATGGTACCAGAACTGATCTCGCATTTACTGCCAGTAGTTCACCCGATTCATGTAAGGTTGCAGAAAAATCTCCTTTCTCTATACACAATTCTGCTTTGCTGCCTGCTTTCCCACAGCCGGAAAAAACCAGGCAGATCAGTAGTAACCTGAATAGAATGGTATGTACATTCATAAGTACCTGTTTAATTTTTCATAAGCCCTTCATCAGCATAGGGGTCAGACAACGCGATCACCTCATCATGGTCAATTCCCTCCTGAATGATAATGAAGTCATTGTTACTGAGCCCAGTAACCACTTCCTTCTTATGATAGGAATTTCCCGATCTTGCATAGACATATTTTTTCTTGCCGTCCACAAACAAGGCTTCCATGGGTATATAGAGCACACTGTCAATCCTGTCTACAATGATCCTGCAACTAACTGTCATACCCGGTAAAAATTTCTCCGATGTATTATCCAACAAAATTTCGACGGGAAAAACCTTAATTTTTGAGTCATCACCTTTTAATTGTGCCAGGTTGGCGATGGAAGTAATTTTCCCCGTAAACACTGTATCCGAGAAAGCATCAAGTTTAATTTCCACCTTTTGATCCACCTGGACCTTGGATATGTCTATCTCACTGATCTCCGCTTCAACCATAAGTTCACTTAAGTCGGGAAGGTCAATCAGTGGATTTCCTGACCAGGGCTGGTCTCCCACCTGCCACTTATTCCCTGTGAACCAGTTTTTTCTGAGGATGGCTATTCCCGCGGCAGGACTTACAACAGTCAGGTTTTGGAGGGTTATTTCAGCCTCACCCAGATTCGCTTCCAGTTGCTTGATTCTTAACATGGATTGTTGAATCTCTTCCACATGGATCTTTTGCTGGTTCGTAATCTCTTCACGTGCCTTATTCAGCGCTATTTTAGCCTTATCCAGGTTCAGTTGTATCTCTTTGCGCGTAATATCGGCTTCAAAGGTTGCCTGCTCAAGATTGATTTCAGATATTTGATGAGATATTGCGGAGATCTCTATGTTTGCCTTCAATTCTTCAATTTTTGAAGCCTGCTCGGCCCTCTTTTTGTCCAGTTCTGCCTTCGCTATTTCCAGTTCAGCTTCAGCATCAAGAATAGCTTTCCGGACTTCTGACGGATCAAACAGTATGGCTGTATCACCTGCCTGAATCTGATCACCATCTTCCACGATCTGGGTTATTTTAAGCAACCCAAATCTCCACGACTGGGCCGGTGAGGAGATATTTATTGCACTGGTAGCATTAATTTCCCCCACCTCAACCAGGTCAATATAGAATAATCCGTTTTTTACTTTGCAGGTTTCCACCTCCCTGGTTGTCTTTGTTTTACAACCGGTCAACAGTAAAACGGTCAGTAATATGGCTACGCTTTTCATTTTCTGATCATGGATTGACGAGCGATTCGGGTGGCTTCATAAGGGCTAAGATCTCATGACCATCCAATCCTTTCCCGATGATTGCTTCTCTATTATTATAATCGGAAACCGATACGATTTTCCTGATAAATCTTTCATTATCTGCAACATATACAATTTTTATACTATCCTCGGTGAAGAGTGAGATCACCGGAACCACAATGGTATCCGGTACGTTTTTAACCAGGATATTACAGGTTACACCAAGTCCAGGCTGAATGTTCAGAGATGAGCTGTCAAGAGAGGCAGTCACATCAAACAGTTTCACCTCAGAATCCTCATTGACAGGTTTGCCTACGGGGGCTTTGTACTTAATTCGTCCGGATAACCGGATCTCGGGGAATGCATCTACTACTAATTCAAGGAGTTGATCTTTTACAATTCTTTTGTAATCGGCTTCACTTACTTCCAGTTTTACCTGCATCGCACTCAGATCTGGTATCTGTATGATCGGCATATTTGCCCAAACTATATCTCCTTCCCTGACCTTTTTTTCTGTAGTATACAGCTTATCATAGATGACGATTCCTTCAATCTCTGAGGTAAGTGTAAGCTTGTCAAGCTTTGACCTGGCCCGGTCCACACGGTTTTTGAACTGGTCTATCTTCAGTTTCATCTTCTGCAGTTCAGAATTATTAATTTGCGTCAGAAATTCAAGTTTCTTCAACGTAATATCTCTTTCCAGCTCTGCTTTTTTCAGTTCCAGCCTGATAATTTCCCGGGAAGAAGGTGAGGTGAATTCCAACTGCAGGGAATCGAGTTTTGCTATTTCTGTAGATGCCTCAATGGTCTTTACCTGCGCTTCAAGCATAAGAAATTTAAGCTTCAGATCAGCTACTGATTTATTGTATTCTGCCCTGGTATTTTCCAGCTCATTGACTGCCTGGAGATATTCATTCTCAATTTCACGGGCTTCCAGAATGCATAACGTATCACCGTCCTCAACAAAGGTTCCTTCAGGTATCAGATACTGTATGGTGACATCAGTCCAGATCCCGGGACAACCATAGCTGCGTGTATTGATAGCTTCCAATGTACCTGAGACGGTAACAACATCGCGAAAGTCTTTTTTTTCAATGGGGAAAGTAATTATCTGATTGAATTCGATCCCCGGGGAGCAGGAGGTAAGCCAACCCAGGAACAGAACCAATGTCGAACTGCGCAATCTATGTGCTAATAACAACATAGATCATTGAGGTATTTAATGCCCTTAACAGCGTTGGATGAGTCCAATAAATTGCAAAGGCTAATCAAGTTACAACATTATCTTAAATAACTAAGGCTTTAATTTTAAAAAAGGACACCCATCATCCTTTGAGTGTTTTTTCGATCTCCTCCAGTGTTTTACCTTTTGTCTCGGGCAAATATCTGTAAATAAACATGAATCCTGCCATACATATTCCGGCATAGAGCCAGAATGTACCATGTGTGTTCAGTCCCCTGTTTAAATAGGGAAAGGTAAGGACTAATATGGAGCTGGCGATCCACAGGCTGGTGGTAGCTATGGCCATGGCTACTCCCCTTACCCTGTTGGGAAATATCTCCGACAGTACCACCCAGGTAATGGGGGCCAGTGTCATGGCATAAACCGCAATAGATAATACAATGATCACGAGGATGATAACTCCCTGTAATTCAAGATAATAACTGATTCCCAGGATCACATAAAGAATTGAAAGTCCGATGGAACCAAGAAGCATCAACCTCCTTCTGCCCCAGCGATCTACTGTACGGATGGCAAGAAGGCAAAACAGCAGGTTCACCACTCCTGTGATGACGATATTCAGAAGGATATCCGATACTTCATATCCAGCTGCTGAAAAGACCTCCTCCGCATAGTTGAATACCACATTGATGCCACACCATTGCTGAAAGACCGCCAGCACGATCCCAACCAGCAAAACAGGCTTTATATCATGGGAAAGAAGAGTTTTCAAAGGCACCTTCTGAGTAGCATCTGCCAGGCTCTCAGTGATCTCCTTCCTTGCCCTCCGGGCATACTCATCCCCACCTATCATTTGAAGTACCCACTCAGCCTTTTCCCACCTTGATACTTTTGCCAGCCACCTTGGACTCTCGGGAATAAAGAACAACAGGATAAAGAACATTGTTGCTGGTACTGCTTCAGCCCAAAACATCCATCTCCACCCCATCTGGCCATTCCAGGATTGCTGAATGAACTGATCGGATGCTCCTTCCGGAACCTGATGTGCTATAAGGTAATTGATGATCTGGGCCGCGAGGATACCAACCACAATATTCAACTGGTTTAAGGTTACCAGTCTGCCCCGGTATTTTGCAGGGGATACTTCCGCAATATAGACCGGGGAGGTAGCGGAAGCAATTCCAATACCAAATCCTCCCACAATTCTAAATGTCATAAACCAGGCAAAGGAACCAACCGCTCCGGTCCCAATGGAACTAAAAGTAAACAGAAGAGCAGCCATCATTAAGCTACTCCTCCGTCCAAACTTCTCACCGATCCAGCCAGAAATCACAGCTCCACCTATGCAGCCGATCAGTGCAGAACTCATGGCCAATCCCTGAAGACCGGGGAACTGGACAATTTCAAAATAACGTTCATAAAAAGGCTTAGCGCCACCGATCACTACCCAATCATAGCCAAACAGAAATCCCGCAAGGGCAGATATAAGTGATATACCTAAAACATAGCGCAGATTAAACTTCATATTCTCATGGAACTAAACCGTTGTCGAATCTACTTATTTTTCAATACTTTTAATACAAAATCCCAACTCAATATGAAAAAGCTATTGTACTTCTGCCTTTTGCTCACCTGCACCAGCCTCTGGGCACAGGATATCAGAAACTCCATTTCTCTTGAAGGCGATTGGGAATTCAGGATCGATTCAATGGATGTGGGCATCTCTGAGAAATGGTTTTCAGGTAGTTCCGAAAGCACCATAAAATTACCCGGATCCATGGCTGAAAACGGGCTGGGATATGATATCACTACTGAAACTGAATGGACCGGTGGCATTGTTGACAGCTCGTGGTTTACAGCTGATGCCTTCGAGAAATACAGACAACCCGGAAACCTGAAGATTCCCTTCTGGCTGAAACCGGTAAAGTATTACAAAGGTCCGGCCTGGTATTTCCGGGAAGTGGACATCCCGGAAGCATGGGCCGGGAAAAGAGTGATCCTTCACCTGGAGAGGCCCCATTGGGAGACCACAATCTATATGAATGATCTGGAAGCCGGCAGTCAGAACAGTCTCGCCGTTCCCCATGAGTATGACCTGACTTCCTGGTTAAAACCGGGAAAGAACAGAATCAGTATCAGGGTCGATAACCGGGAAATCATTCCTGTGGGCATCAATTCTCACAGCATCTCTGACCATACCCAGTCCAACTGGAACGGGATCGTTGGAGGACTCTACCTGGAAGCCCGCAACGCTGTATCTATTACGGATATTCAGGTTTTCCCGGAGATCGCGACCAACAGTGCCAGGTTAGCCATCACCCTTGATAACCATACAGGAACTACATTCAACGGGAGCCTGGAACTTCAGGCCATCAGTTTCAATGCGGCTAAAACCCACCAGGCAGCCACCTTTAATGTGCCTTTCTCCATCTCAGCTAACAAGCAAGAAATTGAAGTTGTCTACCCCATGGGAACTGAAACCATGCAATGGAGTGAATTCTCCCCGGCCCTGTATCATCTCGATGTGAGGATAAAGAGCGCCGGTGGAACTACCCTCGATAAGCTGACTGAAGATTTTGGAATGCGTGAATTCAGGGCAGACGGAACCCGGTTCGTGGTAAATGGCCATCCCATTTTTCTTCGTGGTACCCTGGAGTGTTGTATTTTCCCCATCACAGGGTATCCTCCCACCGACCAGTCATCCTGGGAACATGTGATGATCCGATGCAGGGAACATGGATTGAACCACATTCGTTTTCACTCCTGGTGCCCGCCCGAGGCAGCCTTTCAGGCCGCTGATAAAATGGGGGTCTATTTACAGGTGGAGTGCAGTTCATGGGCTAACCAGGGCAGTACTCTTGGAGATGGGAAAAGTATAGACAGATTTATCTATGAAGAGGGCGACAGGATTATGAATGCCTATGGAAATCACCCATCTTTTTGCATGATGGCCTATGGAAATGAATCAGGGGGGAAGAACCAGGCAAAATACCTGGCTGACCTGTTGAATTACTGGAAGGCCAAAGACTCGAGGAGGGTCTATACCTCAGGTGCAGGCTGGCCTATCCTTCCCGAAAACGAATATCACAATGGACCACAGCCAAGGATCCAGCAATGGGGTCAGGGTCTTCAAAGTATCATCAATGCCAATCCCCCTCAAACCAACTATGATTACCAGGAGATCATCTCTGCATACGATCTCCCTTTCGTGAGTCATGAAATCGGACAGTGGTGTGTTTACCCCGACTTCAAAGAGATGGAGAAGTATACAGGCGTGTTGAAGCCCACCAATTTCGAAATCTTTAAAGAGTCGCTGGAAGCAAACCATATGGGGGACCAGTCCGAAGATTTCCTGATGGCCTCGGGCAAACTGCAGGCGCTTTGTTATAAGGCAGAAATTGAAGCAGCACTTCGAACTCCCGGTTTTGCCGGGTTCCAGCTCCTGCAACTGCATGATTTCCCAACAGAGTATCACAGCAACTGGCAGTGGTGGGACCCGGTTACCCATTCACAGGCCATGATCCTGGATCAGCTTCCTGCCGGATTGCAACCCCTGATCCAGCCCATCGATACCTGGTTTG
>JAUVKN010000108.1 GCA_030596245.1 Bacteroidia bacterium
CCTCATCTACTTCGCAGGTAGGAACGGGAATATGACCAATCTCTCCCGAAAATCCACGATGTCCCAGGAATAGTCCATTGCTGTAAATCGACATTGAGATCCCCCGTCCAATATGCAAAAACACATAATTATCATCATCCCAGCTCCTGGAGTTTATTACAGAAGTTGCCTGTGCATGGATATCATGCTCCACATGCAGATATTTTTTCCCGGGAAGGTTTCGGTTCAGCTGTCGGAAATTAAAGTTGTTTATTCCCTTGATACGGGGAGTGAATACCCACTTCAGATTCTTCACATCCACTCCTCCTGCTACAGCAAATGAAATACCAATGATGTGATCAGGTTTCAGAGAACTTTCCGATAAAGCATTGATATAGGCTTTTGAGACAAATTCGGATATATTCGTAATATTAACCGGATCACTAACAGGGAAGGTCTGTCTGTATATTTCCTGCTTCCCAAAATTAATAATAGAACACAATAATTCATTTGCCCTGATCTCCATTCCAAACAGAAGATACTCATTGCTGCTAAATGAATAGGTAAAAGTCTTTCTTCCTCTTCCGGAGGTATCCCCATCCTTCTCCTTCACTAAAATGCTCTCTTCATACAACATGTTTATGATGCTACTGCATGACCCCCATGAAAGCTGCGTGTTTTCTAGTATTTCACTTTTACTTGTGGCACCCGTCTGAAGGGCCTTAACCACCCTGCTGATGGTGGATATCCTCATCGCCTGATGAGTAGAAAAATCGAATCCGGCCATGCTCTTATGCCAACCTTTTGGCTTTTTTAATAAAATACTTGGCTTACGAAATTAGTATTTATTTTAGTATTTTTATCAAGTTATGATATCATTAATTGTTTCTTAGCAAGAGAAGCTCTCCTGATGAAATTTTCACCATACTGGCAGTTCTGTATATTGTTTTCTGGTGATACAACAACCAACATCATGTATTATGGGGTACAAATCAGTATGGGGACTAAGGATACACATTTTGGTATCAGTTGGATTGGCCTTTCTCATTTTGGGCTGTGGGTCTAAAACAGCACCATTACCGAAAACCGGACAAGCTAACTTTATCATCATTTATACGGACGAGCTGCAATTCAGCGATTTAGGATGTTATGGTGGGAAGATCCCCACTCCAAACATCGACAGGCTGGCCGCTGAAGGCATGCTGTTTAACAGCGCCTACACAACGGCGTCAATGTGTACACCAAGCCGCTACACAGTGCTCACCGGTCAGTTCCCCGGTCGCTGCTCTGCCCCATCATTTATGGAAGAAAATCCGATACATGAACCGTATAACATTGCCTGGAATGCATGGATTACCGAGGAAAAAAGAACCTTGCCCAGGGTGCTGAGCAAGAATGGTTTCGTAACAGGTATGGCCGGGAAATGGCATATAGGCGAGGTGCCGGATGGAACTACTCTACCCGGCTTTCACCATGATGATCAGCTCGAGGATGCTGATATAGATCAAAAACTTCAGGATCAACAGCTTACTTATCAGCATCTCGTCAAAAAACTGGGAGGTTTTGACTATGCTGCCAGTGTTGTTTGGGCCAATTATGACTCACATGCCATAAAAGCACTACAATTTCACAATTTTCCATGGATGGCTCAAGGGGCTATGGGGTTTATTGAGCAGCAGAAAGGAAGTGACAGGCCCTTCTTTCTCTATGTTGCCCCTACGGCTGTACATGGTCCGAATCATGTAAAGGATCTCTCCAGGAATGTGACATTTACTCCAGGAGGAAGGGATCACGCAGTCACCAAATGGCAGCTAGATGTACCATCCCTTCAGGAAAAACTATCAGAACTTCCTGAAAAAGAGACCCACCGGTATGCCGGCATGGCACAAACGGATCACCTGGTCGGGTTGATCAGACAAAAACTGGATGAATCAGGTTTTACTGAAAATACAGTAATCATTTTCATGGCCGACCACAATATCGAACCTGGGAAAGCCACTTCGTTCGAAAAAGGGATCCATGTTCCTCTCATTGTTTACTGGCCTCAACAGACCTCTGGAGCTTTCAGCGATGCGCTGGTACAAAATACGGATATTTATCCCACCATTCTTGAAGCTGCAGGGATCCCGCTGTCCAAAAACTATCCCCTGGACGGAATAAGCATGTTACCTATTATAAAAGATCCGAAACAATCCATAAGGAAATATATATATGCTGAAAATGGATATACCAGGTCCGTATGTGATGGAAAGTATAAATACATTGCACTGCGTTTTCCACAAAGTCTGATAGAGATCATGCAAAACGGAGAGACAGACAATGTGCCCAGCTATGTAAAAAACTGGCCACAGGCCCACTCTGCCATTGCCATGAACTTTTTCCCTGCCTATTTTGAACAGGATCAGCTATATAAGCTGGATGCTGATCCCTTCGAGCAGAAAAATATATATCAGGCCATGAGGGAAACGGATGAGCTGAGAAATCTGAAAGATGCATTGAAAAATCATCTTGCAACTTTCAACCACCCATTTTCCCTGGATCAGATTCCATTTTTACAGACAGAAGAGTATCAAAAATTATTGGCGAAGAATTTAGCATTTGATATTTATTCCATCCCCTGGTTAAACAGGGACCACGGTGAAATTATCTGGCCCCCAGAAGAACAGGAAATCAACGAACAAACAAAATCCAAAAGTGATGATAGGGAATAAAATTTACCAATGCCTATGCTGCAGCCTCTGTCTGCACACCCACCAGAGCATCACTTATGACCGGGAAATATCCGGCAAGGCTCCACATGACCATATGGAGAGAATGGGCAGTAAATCAGCAGTTTGATCAGCAGCTTCTGCCCAGGCTTCGTGAATAGAAATAACATAATCCTCATTACCAACTAATTGCTTTTGATTACCCCAATTTCGCACATCCTGCAGAACAAGTTTGGTTGTGATCTTATCTCCAGTATAGTCAAGGTTAAGTCTTGTACGCTGACTGGTAAACAAGGACGCATCCTGGTCTACATCTGCGAGGGAGTGAAAACCATGGCTATATTCAGTTCTTGGGCGAAATTCACCGCTAAGAGAAAACTGTGCCGCTAGATTTCCTTGAATTTAGTACGGGTTTACCATTTTTACTTCATATCCCTCCTCACGTTCCCTTGCCTTCTCTATCCACTCAGGAACTACCTCCTTCAGGAAAAGTTCCTTTTCCTCCTTGAGTTTTTCAGCAGGTAAACCAATGAATTTTTGCGCTTTCGCTTTTGTTGAAATATCCGGATAGGGTATTTCCGTATTGTGACCAAGTTCTGCAAATAATCTGGCCAGTTTCAAACGACTCTCCTGAGCAATTGTAATACCTGATGAAACGACTCTTCCGATTTCTACAGGTGAATGGAATGAGCCACCATGGCTGCTCGCAGCATAATCCCATCTCCACTGGGCGTGGCGGATATCCATAAGTATCTCTTTCATTTGTTCTTCAGTAGCCTCCATATCCCAGGCGAATTTTGCTTCAACATGAGCCCTGACAATAAGTTCTTCAAGTTTGTCTCGATTTTCAATGATTCGATCCTGATGAGAATAAACGTCCTGAATGAGTTGTTCAGTCTCTTCTCGATGGCAAACCTGACAGGAATTCGCCACATTGTTAAGCGGACTTTGAACATGGTGATCTGTAAATTTTTGTCCTCCTTCGCTCATATATGGCATGTGGCAATCAGCACATGACACTCCCCTGCTTGCGTGTATACCGGTCAAATATACCTCATAACCAGGATGTTGTGCTTTAAGCATCGGAGCCTTGCTAACAGCATGTGTCCAGTCACTGAACTCTATCCCGTCATAATACTCTTCCATGGCTTGAACCGACGTGCCTTTGTCCCAGGGTAAGGTCAGGTAGGAGACGCCCTCAATCTTCTTCTTACTGAAGTAATACTCCACATGGCATTGGGCACAAACCAAAGAACGCATCTCCTGATGAGATACATCGTTGATCTCTTTACCCATACGTTCAAAGGCCTCCATTAGTGCCGGACGGGTTATCTTCAGGTTCATGGTTTTAGCATCGTGGCAATCGCCACATCCAATAGAATTTACGATTTCATGACCTATGGTTTCCCAGGTTCCTTTATAAAAATTGGCAATACCGGCTTCATTCATGAGACGAGGGACATCCGGACCTTTACAGGTCCAGCAGGTATTTGGCATCGGACTTTCAACTCCATTTACAGGTGCACCGGTACGTAATATATTTCTCACATCTTCAACAGCATTGGCATGACCCCTACTTTGATTGTAGTCTTTTGAAAAACCGTACCCGGCCCAAAGGACAACAAGCCTCGGATCCACTTCAAGCATGTCAATCATGGCATTCCCATTGTATTTACTCTTGAAGGAACCCTCTTTTGTTTTTTTATAAGATTGATACTGACGGGGGAAATTTTCTCCCCATACCTCATTTCTGGGTTCAAATTGTCCGTGCTCTACTTGAGGGGTGTATGCTATCAGGGCTTCTAACTTTCGTTCCACGATGGATGAAGCAAGCAGACCCAGTAGAAACACAATCACTACAGTGCCGGTAAACAATACCCAACCCAACCAGGGCTTTTGACGAATAACATCTCTAAGTGTGGCCATAATTTTAAGAAATAAATTTGTTCTATGGTATGTATTTGTTTGTATTATCTGATTGTAGGAAGAGCATGGGATTTGGGACGCTTGACAAACTATTCACCCGTCCGTGCGGAACCTCCCTGTGACACTCCCAACACGGTCTTTCTGTGCGCTGGTGCTGATATACTTCCGTTTTTGCCAGTAGCTTTGAATCAGTCAACAGGTTGGTATGGCAACGTATGCAATTATTCTGTACCACTTCCCTGCCCGCCTCATGGATAAAGATCACCTGTGGTTCTTTACGAAGTGTAAACATAGTGGCATGTCGCAATCCATCCTTTGCTTTGAAATAATACTTATTGAATACATTGTTATGGGGCACATGACAATCGTTGCAATTGGTCCACTCCCGGTGCGAGCTGTGAGCATAAGTTGCATATTGTGGCGCCATAATATGGCAATTCACACAGGTTTTGGGATCATCAGACAAATAGGATGGCGCTTTTGATATATAGATCAGGAAGGCTGCCAGTCCCACAAAACCCGCAATCAGGAAATTGATATACAACTGCCAGTTATCCGAAGGTTTCAGGAAATCAAAGAGTTTCATTACCATAGTAGTGCTGATGTTTGGTATTAATATGAAAAATTGGGATCGCTGAGATAAGAGTAGAGTTTCTTGTATTTTCCAAATTGCTCATTGTAGACCTCAACATTATTTTTGATTGGTTCCACGATAATCCCACTGTCGCCGGGCCGTTTCACTAACATAGAAATATCTTCTCCCGTATCAGCGCTGCAAGCAAGCATTGCAGCTCCAAAACAGCCTGTCTCTTCAACACCGGAGAGTGAAATGGGTTTATTAAGAATATCTGATTTCAGCTGGGTCCACTTCACACTTTTCGCACCTCGTCCTGTTGCAATATACTCATTGATAACCATTCCTGATTTCTCCATCAACTCAATGTTTAACCGCATTTCAAAGGCTACACCCTCCAGTAAAGATTTCATAAATTCATACTTGGTAGTTGAAAGTCTCAATCCTGTGACCGCCCCCCGTGTAGTTGTGTCAAAATAAGGGGTGCCTGAAGATGTAAAATAGGGCAATGCAATCAGACTGATAGGGTCTTCAGGCAGGTAATCAACAAGTATTGAGTAAGGATTTCTTTCTGACTTTTCTGCCTCCTCAATCTCCTTCTGACCGAATTCATCCCGAAACCATTTGAGGATATTTCCCCCGGTTAAACTATATGCAACTGTCGTATATGTTTCAGGTAATGGGAAATCATAACAGCACAAGTTCCCGGCGTAGAGTTCTTCACTCTGACTGAACTCTGAAAGAGCCGGACAGAAGCAATCAACGGTACCCGTTGCGTACATTGCACTTCCCGATTCAACAATGCCTGCACCAAGAGCTCCTACAGTCTGATCATGACCGCCGGTTACAACTTTAACCCCGCTTCCCAGGCCAAGTCCGGCAGCAATCTCCATCATCGGAATATATGGAATATTAAATCCGGGGATTACAGTACCGGCCTTCCATGCATTTTGAATTAACTCCGAGGTGCTTCTCACAATTTTTCCCACTTCTATAAATTTAGAAATTCCCGGCAAAAAAGTCGACCAGTTTTATTACTTCTTTTTGTAGGCTTCAATTACCTTATCAATGAAATCGTTGTTCTCTTCTTTGAGTACCATTCGTGACGAATCTGCCTCGAACCATTCAACCGTTCTCTTAATGCCCTGCTTGAAGGGAATCGTTGCCTTAAAACCAGGGACGAATGATTTGATTTTTGTATTGTCAAAAATTGTACTCACAGCTTTGTCTCCCAGGAGGTTGCCCCACATCCCTGCCTGATTCATCTTCTCAGCCTCCCGGCAAATAAAGTCTGAGGCAATATGAATGGCATTCAGCTCCACTCCGGCAGCTTCTGCAACGGCTTCATATATCTGGTTCCATGTCAGGATCTCATCTGAAGTGATGTGAAAACTGTGACCAATTGCCTGCTGATGCCCCAACAATCCGATAAAACCTTTTGCAAAATCTTCTGAATGGGTAATGGTCCACAGTGAGGAGCCGTCCCCATGGATAATAACTTCCTTCCCTTTTCTCATCCGGTCAATGATCGTAAAGTCATCCCAACTTCCAATGGCTACAGGAATAACCGTATCATAGGTTAAGGAGGGTCTGACGATAGTAATAGGAAATCCGTTTTCACGGTATGCCCTGTTCAGCTCCTCTTCAGAGGCAATTTTATCCCTCGAATAATCCCAATAGGGATTTGCCAGTGGCGTTGATTCCGTAATAACCGGGTAAGACAGCGGCTTCTGGTAGGCTGATGCTGAACTTATAAAAATATACTGATTACAAATTCCGGAGAAAAGCTCAATATCACGTTGAATGTCTTTCGGGGTGAAAGCTATAAAATTTGCCACTACATCGAATTCCAGTCCTTTCAGGGCTGCTTTTACCTCAGCGGGTTTTTTAATATCGCATCTGATTGATTTTGCACCCAGCAAACCCGGTCGGTTAATGTTTCCCCGGTTTAACATATATACTTCATGTCCTTTGTCAATTGCCAACCTGGAACAGGCTGTTGAAATATTTCCGGTACCTCCTACAAACAGAACTTTCATGCTATTTTTACTCTTTAATAGTTGGTGCCCAGCGTTCTGTCTGAATGATGTCGAACCGAACATTCACATCGTTTAACTGATATGGTCCGGACCTACTTGTTCCACGCTGCACAAGCGATCTCATCTCATCGCTGAGCTGTTTGACGATCTCCGGGTGTTCTCCTGCAAGGTTCTGCTCTTCCGCAATGTCATCTGTAAAGTTGTAGAGTTCGACTATTGCCGGTTTGCCCCTGGATGTATTGCGATTGGTACCGGGGAGTTTGAAGACAATTTTCCAGGGGCCGCCTCTGTATGCAAATTCGCCGTGGACCGAATGACTGACAAGGTTTGTCCGGGAAACCGGGCTCTCTTTGTCAAGAAGTGTATTCAGGAAACTGAAACTGTCTTCGGCTGTATTGTCGGGAGGCAAATTTCCGCTGACAATTTCGGTACAAGTTGCAAAGATATCATTAAGACAAACTAACTGTTTGTTAGCCTGTCCGGCTGCAACTTTCCCGGGCCATCGCACAATGAACGGGACGCGATGACCACCTTCCCAAATATCGCCTTTATGACCCCGGTAAGGTCCGCTAGGCATGTGACCGGCTTCGATCAGACTCTCCCAACCTGTATAATGAGAATGGCCGTTATCTGCTGTGAAAATTATAATCGTATTGTCAGCGATACCCGCATCATCAATTGCCTTTATGATCTGTCCGGCTGACCAGTCAGTCTCCATCACAAAATCTGCAATTGGGGCGATTCCACTCTTGCCGGCGAACTCTTTTGAAGGAACCACTGGTTCATGTGGTGATGTCATTGAAAAGTAGAGAAAGAAAGGAGAATCCGATTTGGATTGTTCATGTATGTACTCTACTGCACGGCTTGTTATTTCCGGAAGTATCTGATCAAAACGCCATCCCGGGGCCATAGGTGACCCGGCAAATCCTTTGGGCATTACCACACCTTCATCGGGATCAAATATATATTGTGCTGTTGGTTGTATTACAACATGGTCATTTTCGATAAAGGTGAAGGGCGGACTGTTGGGTAGATCAACGCCATAGTAATAATCAAATCCACGTTCTGTGGGACCGCCCGGAATCGACTGTGTAAAATCCCACTCCACATCTCTTAAAGATCGAAAGTCTTCTAATCTGCGATTTGTTGGCTCTCCTGGCCAGTCCCAGCCCAGGTGCCACTTGCCAATGCAGGCTGTATGATAATCCTGCTGATTCAGATACTCCGGTAGTGTTAAACGGCTCGCTTCAATGAGAGGTGGTTCATAAGTTGTAACAACCCACTCCTGCAATGGGGTTCGCCAGCTATATCTGCCGGTAAGAAGGCCATAACGGGTGGGTGAGCAAACAGCGGAACCACTGTGTGCATCAGTAAAACTCACTCCCTGCTGGACAAACTTATCAAGATGGGGTGTGCGAATCTTGTTTTCCGGATAGTGCGCCTGGATATCGCCGACACCAAAATCATCCGCCGGAATAATCACAATATTTGGTCTTTCAGGTTCTTTAGCATTATTGCATGAATGCATTGAACCTGTGATGGCAACTACAGCAAGAGAAAATAGAAAGAGTTTCTGTTTCATAAGAAGACCATATTTTTCATTTCAGACCTACTTCAATTAATGCTTTTCTATAAAATAACTATCGCAATTCTTTTAATCAGACATCGGATTGGGATTTTCCTTCTTGATGATGAGTTTCTCTTTTGAAGGCAGATCGGGGAATGGGTTATGAGGTTCCTGCTGGTACCAGTATGCCACTGAAGCCATATCATCCTGCAGGGGAAGATACCTGCCACCACTCTGCCATCCCAAACTCTGAATTGTTACTTTCAGATCGGTTTCGAAACGTACGGGGTCAAGAATATGCCAGCGGTATTGTCCAATCTTTGTTTCGTAGGAAATATCCGGATTGTCCTTAAAATAATGGAACCCGGTATATGGACTGTCAAATTCATCGTATTGTACAATTCCCTCCTCATCCCGATGGTCATTGTAACCATATGAGCCGCAGAAGTAATCCTCTTCACCGGTCCCGCAGATCGTAGGAAAATCTGTATCCCCGTCCATAAAGAACTTTATCTCTCCTTCTCCCCACCAGCCTGCATCATAAGCTCCGCGAGCAATATAAGTACCCACGTACTGTCCCTTTCCCTTAATATTGTCAACTATAGTATAATCCTCCTTGGATGGAAATGGGTGCAACCTGTTAAACTGAGCATGGAAATATGCAGCATCGTCAGGTACATCAGTTAGTGTATAGTCAATCTGGTAATATAACCTTGCCTTTTTATCATCAATATTCTCCATCGTTATTTTGCACTTTTTACGGAAAGGCATCTGCCAGTAGCAGTTTAAGCCACTTCGTGGATTTACACAAACTGCAAGTGATTTAATTTGGGGTTCAAATGACATCCCCCATCCCGATGCAAAGAAATCGCCAACCGGAACTTCAACCGAAGGTTCTGTTTCATTGTCCCAATAGAATTTAAAAATTGTTAAGCGGTAATCACAGACGGGTGTCATCCAGATATGTTGAATGGCTCCTTCACCCTCTATTTCAGCCAGGACAAACTCTTCCCCCGGTTCAATAAAAATATATGGATTCACCTTCCATCCCTGTCCCAGATCACGCGCTGCGCGTGCCGCATTGCCTTCTTCCAGGGTTGCCATTCCACCTTTACCTTGCTCACCGGTAAAGTTTTCAGGACTAATAGACCGGGATTTAGCATCTGACATGCGGTAGAGATTACCCATGTTCAGATCCAGTCCGTTGTATTTTTCAGGCTCCTCTTTACAGGCTGGGATCAGAAGAATAAGAGCCAGCAGGAAAACAGATGTTTGTTTCATAATCTAATATGCGTTTAGTGTTGTTTCATATCCAAAAGTTACATCAATATTAGTTTACAAACCAAAATCAATGGTAATATCCCCCCCAATGTCTTCTGCCAGGGATTTTATCCCTACAATCTTCTTCATGTTGTCGGTCCCCGGTTCTCCGATCCATACCGTATACCCACCCTGCTTAAAAACCTTTGGCCTGATCGTATGGGTTTTTGCCCTAATGGTATAGACAGTTTCTCCTGTTGCATCTTCAATTATCTGAACCACAGGAGGTTTCTCTAATCCGTTTATCATGAAAGTTGGAAGGTAAGCCACTGCTTTTCTACCGTAATTATCAGCCATTTGAATGGTTTTTGGCCACCCTTCATATTGTTCGGCTTTAGGATCATTTGGAACTACAAAGCGTGGCCAACACTCCATGGTAATTTCCTGTGACATTTTGTTTAACCTGATAATACCATAACCGGTTGCACGGTCGTAAAGTCCAGCATGCTCTTTACCAGTTACATAGGGGTTCGAAGCTGCCCATACATTCATCCTGTTACCAAATCCATCTCTATGATTTCCGGTATAACCTGGCATTCCATTAATATGATTGAACCCCTCCTCTTTTGTGAACCATCGACGTGGAGCTATGTTTCCAATAGCCGGGACACAGAATGAATAGCCGGCATCGTCCCATTCATCCACACCATGATGAACGATGGTTCCCAGATGCTGGTCTCCTGCAATCATAAAAACAAATCCTTTTCTTAACCCCTTGAGGGCCTTGTTTCTTCCACTCTGAGGCCATCCGTTTGTATCAAAATCCTTTGATGGTAAGTAACCGGAAGGCTCCACTCCCTTAGGGAAATTCTTCAGCCGGTCCAGTTTATCACCCTCTTTACCAGATGGCATTGAATTTGCACAGGCTAAGATAGTGGCAGAGAGAGACACTTTCATATCCGTTCCCTTCCAATCGGATGCCCAGACATCTATAAACTCAAGCTGTCGTTCACCCAGCAACACAGCATCGGGATGATCTGCATCTTTCAAATCAAAACCACTGTTCAAAGGAAAGCCATTCCTTACATTTGCTTCCGGAAGCAATGGCCTGGGTGCCGATTTGAATTTCCTGTCCTCCAGTATTGCAAACCCAATTCCACCATAGAGCATCTCTGAATAATACACTTCAATACCTTGTTCTACCGGTGCAGGATCCCACGGGTCAGGCAAATGGCTGCACTGGGATCTCTGCACCATATTAACCCAATCGGCCGGCAACTCATAACCACCCCCGTCATGGCGGTAGGCCTGTGTCATATTTTTATATTCATCAGGAAGCT
>JAUVKN010000102.1 GCA_030596245.1 Bacteroidia bacterium
ACTCTCGATTGGTTTTTCAGTGTTTTCTTCGTAATTTTCATCTTGAAAGTGATGTTTTTTTGCTCTTGTTTATTGTTTCAACACTTTGAATATAAGCAAATTACATCACTTTTCCTAATTTTTATTTTAGATTTTTAAGTAGTAGAATAAATGACGAATACAGGTAGGCAAACTTCTAACTTTTTCTGCTATATTTGTTGCCCTATAACAAACAAATAATCAGTTAATCACATGAAAATCGCAAACATTGTAACGAATGTAGTCCTTGGAGCAGCTGTTGTTGTACTTTTCTTTTTCCATTTTTCCGATGGTGACAAGAGTGAGGGGAAAAGTGAAAAAGCAATATCAGCCACCATGGCCGATCCCTCCGATATAAGCATCGCTTATTTCAACATGGATTCGGTAATGTCTGAGTGGGACCTCTATGATGAATACCAGCAGGAATTGGGTCAGAAACAATCTGAACTGGAAGCTGATTTCGCCGGAAGGACCGAGACTTTCTACCAGAGTGTTCAGGATGCACAGTACAAGATCCAGCGCCAGCTTGTGACCCGGGCTGAGTCTGAGCAACTTCAGCAACAACTGGCCGCTGAAGAGCAAAATCTGATGGCCCTCCAAAACCAGTACTCAACTGAACTGCAGGAAGAGGGACTGGTGAAGAACCGGAAGATGCTCGACATGATTGAGCGTTACGTTTCTGAACTGAGTCAGGCCACTGGATACAGTTATGTCTACTCTTACCAGTTTGGCGGAAACCTGATATATGGGGCCAAACCCTATGACATCACCAGCCAGGTGGTCAAAGGTCTGAATGAAAAATACCAATCGGGAACAGAACTGGAGTAGTGAGCTTTGCTGATGCATACCTGCTGAAAGCCGGTTTGCGGGATACGCTCATCGAAACTGAACCCCATCCCGATCTTAAAATTATAGTTACCATACCGGTATACAATGAATCCGGGCTCGAAAGATGCCTGGATTCTTTGTTTCAGTGCACTGCTGATGCTGATCTACGGGCTGAGGTAATCCTGCTGATCAATGCCCCTGCTGAGGATTCAGAAGCTTCCCAGGCTTCTGAAGCTTCTGAGGCTTCTGAGGCGATCCTTTCTCAGAACTTTTCCACCTATGAGGCTGTACTCGGGTGGATTACTGCACATCCCCATCCTTCCATTGATTTTCATGTTTTACTGGATCACTCCTTCTCGAAAAAAGAGGCGGGAGTGGGCCTGGCCCGAAAGATCCTGATGGATGAAGCGGCCAGGAGATTTAGTGCTGTGGGGACTGAGGATGGGATCATCGCCTCAATGGATGCCGATGCGGTAGTGGAGGAGAATTACCTGGTGGCCATTGCGGATCATTTTGGGAGAATTCAGCCCGATGGCTGTTCCATCTATTTTGAGCATCCCCTTTCGGGGGATATTGGAAGTTTTGACGGTTCTGACGGTTCTGACGGTTTTGACGGTTCTGACGGTTCTGATGGTTTTGACGGTTCTGGAGTTTCTGGAGACTCCGGAAATTCCGGAGAAATCTTTTCCCCGGAAGTCTATGATGCCATCACCCAGTACGAGCTGCACCTGCGATACTATCTTCAGTCTTTACGGTCCACCGGCTATCCCAATGCCTATCATACTGTGGGCTCTTCATTTGCTGTGAAAGCAGATGTGTACTGTAAAGAGGGAGGGATGAACTGCCGGCAGGCAGGAGAGGATTTCTATTTCATTCAGAAGGTGGCGCAACGTGGTAATTTTAGTGAGTGCAATACAACACGTGTGATCCCTTCAGCCCGGCCATCGGACAGGGTTCCCTTTGGCACCGGTGCAGCAGTGGGAAAGTTAATAAAGGGTGATGAACATCTTTCCACGTACGATCCCCGGCCTTTCGGGATGCTCGGGCACCTCTTCTCGGGCCTGGAGACCATGTACACCGAGGTTACCCTTAATCACTTTATGAAATCACAACCTGATGTGTTGGTAGGGTTCCTTGACACCCAGCAGTTTGGAGAAGCACTGGTGGAGATCAGGAAGAACAGTGCCTCCTTCCCTGCCTTCCAAAAACGCTTCTGGCGCTGGTTCAATATGTTCCGGATTATGAAGTTCCTTCACCATGCCAGGGAAAATGGCTTTCCGGATATTCCTGTGGGAGAGGCTTCACTTGAGCTTTTAAGATTGATCAAACCCGAAGGAGTTAAGATTCCATCTGATGGCCCCGACCTGAAGGAGCTATTGAAAATATTCCGTAAGTTGGACCGATTAACACCTGATTAATCACATTAATTGCAGAAGAAACGAGAGAAATTCATATATTTGCAATTCGCGATACGCGTATTACAAATATATGTTTAGCATATGAAGCAACATAGAGGGATGCGTCCACAGGATATCGTTGTTCTAATGAAAATCATTGCAACAAACAGAGATAATTGGAGGAATATGGATCTGGCTCACTCATTGCAGATAAGTGCGTCAGAAGTCTCTGAAGCTTTAAACAGGTGTAAAATCGCCGGCTTGATTGATGCTGAGAAAAGAAAGGTACACATCAATTCACTCAAAGAGTTCATCATTTATGGGTTGAAGTATGTATTCCCTGTAGAGCCAGGTCCTATTGTACGGGGCATACCAACTGCACACTCCGCTGCTCCCATCAATGATCAGATTTCCAAAGGCTCAGACGTATATGTGTGGCCGTATTCACAAGGAGATGCCAGAGGACAAACAATTGAGCCACTCTACAAATCCATACCGGCAGTTGTCAAGGAAGATAAACTGTTTTATGAGCTAATGGTAATTATCGATACAATAAGGGTGGGTAGAGTCCGCGAGGTCAAGATAGCAATTGAGGAACTGAATACGAGATTGAAACATGACTGATGTCAATACAAATAGAATAAAGTTGATTGCTAATGGTTTAGGTGATCTTAATAATGAAATGGTATTTGTTGGGGGAGCAGTAACCCAATTATATACAATTGATCCCGTAGGATCGGAAATCCGTGTAACTCTTGATGTAGATTGCGTAACTGAAATCAGCTCAAAGCGGGAGTATGCGAAACTGGAGGAGCGATTGCGCTCAAAAGGATTTGAAAACGATACTGCCAAAGGAGCTCCAATTTGCAGATGGATATATAAAGGAATTAAGGTTGATATTATGCCAACAGAGGAAGAGATCCTTGGATTCAGTAATCAGTGGTATACAATTGGAATGGAGAAAAAAATAATTAAAACGCTGCCTGATGGAACAGAGATTTTCCTATTTCCACCTGAAATATTTTTAGCAGCTAAAATTGAAGCACATAACAGTCGGGGCGGTAAAGATCTACGTCAAAGTCATGACTTCGAAGATATCATCTATATACTTGATAACTACGCGGATCTGCTACAGGATATTTCTAATACAGATTATACTGTCAAGGAAAATTTGAAAAGTGAATTTCAATGTCTACTGGAGAAAGGTGATCTGTCGGAAGGCATTGAAAGTGCATTACCCTTCGGCTCTGGACAAGAAAGAGTAAAATATATTCTAAACCTAATGCGAGCTATTTCAAAAGTTGCATAGGAAAGTTATGTAGAGTTAGGTCTGCATTTCCTAACTTCAGGTAATAAAACTAAGTTTGAATCCGGATCATGATAGAATTATTCGAAACACTTAAGCCCAAACTGCCAAGACGTTATTTGCTTTTTATTGCCGGCGCGGTATGGACATTTGCGGGTGGAATGCTGCTGTTCAAAGGTGTCGGATTGCTATCTGCCGGAGTACATCACCTATGGATCAAGCTTCTGATAGCCACTGTGGGGGGGATTCTTTTCTACCTCCTTCTTTTTTCAAAAATCTCCATGAAACATGCCAAACGCATTCTTGGTCTGAAACACGACTTCCCATGCCTCTTCTCGTTTTTTAATTTCAGCAGTTACGGACTGATGGGTGTGATGATTTCCGGAGGGATATTGATGAGGAGAGCAGAGGTTATTTCGCCGGAATACCTGCCTCTGTTTTACATCACAATGGGGATTCCTCTGTTTCTCTCAGCAATTCGCTTCTATAATTATGGGATGCGTTATCCGCAACTAATGGAAAAAACAGGTAACTGATCAAAGAGATTACTCTTTCTCTTCAATCACCACAAACACATCCTCGTTCTTTTTCTTCATAAGGAATTGTTCGCGGGCGTATTTCTCAAGGTTGTCCTTGTCAGTGGTAAGTTCGTGAAGACGGGTGGAGTCTTTCTCGATCTGCTCCATGTAGTATTCCTTGTCAGCCTCCAGCTGCCGGATCTCGCCCGACATTTTCATGCGGTCCACCATGTTGTTCTGGTCAAAGAAGAGCACCCAGATGGTGAACACCGCGATGGCAATCACATACTTGTTCTTCAGCCAGGGCCATATCTTCAGAAAGAAGTCTTTCATTGGTATCTTTGCTCCACTCGCAAGTGAGTTCCGCATTTCAAAATTGATCCGCACTTCAAAGCTAAAAAAAAACGCCCCCCTGAGGAAGGCATTTTTTCAACATTATGGCGTTATATACACTTGGACATTACACTTCATCCATAAACGGGTACCTGTAATCCCTTGATGGCAGAAAGTTCTCCTTGATGGTTCGGGGTGATACCCAGCGCATAAGATTAATCATGGAACCGGCCTTATCGTTGGTGCCCGATCCGCGGGCCCCGCCAAAGGGCTGCTGTCCGACCACAGCTCCGGTGGGCTTGTCATTGATATAGAAGTTTCCGGCACAGTTGGACAGTTTTTCTGTAAGGCATTCAATGGCATAACGGTCCTGGGCAAAAATGGCCCCGGTGAGTGCATACATGGAAGTTTCATCCAATATCTTCACTGTTTCAGGCACCTTATCATCCGGGTAAACATAGATGGTGAGTACCGGTCCGAATAGCTCCTCCTCCATGGTAACGTATTTGGGATCGGTGGTGAGGATCACAGTGGGCTCAATGAAGTAGCCTTCCGACTTGTCATACCCACCTCCGATAATTACCTCAGCTTCGGTATCCTTTTTGGCCCTGTCGATAAAGCCGGCCAACTTGTCGAATGTTGTCTCATCGATCACCGCATTGAAGAAGTTGGTAAAGTCCTCGGGGGGACCCATTTTGATGCCCTTCATCATGTTCTCCATCTTCTCCCTTACCTCTGGCCACATGCCCTCCGGGATATAGGCCCTGGATGCGGCTGAGCACTTCTGACCCTGGTACTCAAAGGCACCCCTGACCATGGCAACCACCAGTGCTTTTCGATCGGCTGAAGGGTGTGCAAAGATAAAATCTTTCCCACCCGTCTCACCCACAATGCGGGGATAGGATCTGTAATTCTCAATATTGCCCCCTATGGTCTTCCAGATGGTCCGGAACACTTCAGTGGAGCCTGTATAATGAATTCCTGCAAAGTCGGGATGGGAGAAGATCTCGCCCCCGGCCACCGGTCCGGATACAAACATCAGGTTGATCACTCCGTCGGGTACTCCTGCCTCCACAAATACATCCATCAGCACTTTGGCCGAATAGACCTGGGTATTGGAACATTTCCACACCACTGTATTGCCCATCATGGCTGGCGCAGAGGGAAGGTTACCGGCAATGGAGGTGAAATTGAAGGGGGTCAGCGCGAAAACAAATCCCTCCAGGGGGCGGTGCTCCACACGGTTCCATATGAATTCGGCCGAATCGGGTTGCTGCTCATAGATCTCGGTCATGTACTGCACATTGAACCTGAGGAAATCGGCCATCTCACAGGCACTGTCGATCTCGGCCTGGATCACATTCTTGGATTGTCCCAGCATGGTCGCTGCATTGACGGTGTCGCCGTAGGGTCCGGCAATCAGATCAGCAGCTTTCAGAAAGATGGCTGCCCGGTGTTCCCATGAGAGTGCGGCCCATTTATCTTTCGCCTCCAGGGCAGCTTCAATGGCCATCTTTACGTGACTGGCATCGCCTTTATGATAGTAACCCAGCAGGTGCTTCAGTTCGTGTGGAGGGTGAATGGGAACACGGTTCTCTGTTCTCACCTCTTTGCCCCCGATCACCATGGGTATATCCATCACCTGCGACCTCAGTTTGTCTATCTCCTCTTTTAATGTCTCACGTTCGTGAGTTCCTGGAGCATAGTGCCTTACCCGTTCATTTACGGCTACCGGAACCTTAAAAATACCTTTTGACATATCTTTTTTCTTTTGATTTTTGACTTGCGACTTTCGACTTTCGACTTTTTGATTCTTTGACTCTTTGACTCTTTGACTCTTTGACTTTCGACTCTTTGACTCTTTGACTCTTTGACTCTTTGACTCTTTGACTTTTGACTCTTTGACTCTTTGACTCTTTGACTTTTGACTTATTTGCAAGCTGTGAAGCAGCTCAGCAAATATACCAGCTTCGACTGCGTTCTCCCACATATTCTACAGCAGTTCCCGGAAGCAAGAAAATAAATTGAAGTCTCAAAAACACTGGCAAATCTCATGTTTTTATTCCATCGGGTCTGAAATGAAATGTTGCACAACAGAAAATGCCCTTTTGGTTGTGAACAAATCCCCATCTTGCCTGTTATCTATATTAAATCTAAATAAAATAGCATTATAAATATTAAAACCCTTAAGCAATGTCATTTAAATTACCCGATTTAAGTTACGATTATAACGCACTGGAGCCCTACATCGATGCACGGACCATGGAGATCCATCATTCCAAACATCATGTTGCATATACAGCCAATTTCAATAAAGCAGTGGAAGGCTCTTCCCTGGAAGGCAAAAGTGTGGAAGAGATCTTTGCAAAAGTATCTTCAGAATCTGCAGCCGTAAGAAATAACGGTGGTGGTTTCTACAACCACAACCTCTACTGGTCCAACATGGGACCTGGCGGCGGTGGCGAACCCACAGGAGAATTACTGAATGCCATCAATGGTGCATTTGGTTCTTTTGCTGATTTCAAATCCAAATTCAGCACTGCAGCAGCCACAAGGTTCGGTTCAGGCTGGGCCTGGCTCGTGAAGCAGGCTGACGGTTCACTGGCTGTCTCCTCCACACCCAATCAGGACAATCCGCTGATGGACCTGACCGATGTGAAAGGGACACCTCTGCTGACAATTGATGTATGGGAACACGCCTATTACCTGAATTACCAGAACCGCAGACCAGAATATATTGAGGCTTTCTGGAATGTGATCAACTGGGATGAAGTGTCAAAAAGATTGAAAGCATAGATTAGTTTTAGTTTTAGTTAGTTGGTTATTGTGCAGGGGCGCCTTTCTTAGGTGTCCCTGTTTTTTGTGCCAATTCATAATGTTTGCTTTTCGATCTTTATTTAGTTTGTTTTTCGATCTTTATTTGTTATCTTTGAAAAAACAAATAGTTTATGAAAAGAGAGCTGACCCCTCAGCAACTGGGAAACAAACTGAAGAATATTAGAAAGGGATGTGGTTTCTCGCAAGAGGATATTGCCAAGATCTTACATATTTCCAGATCATCGGTCGTACAAATCGAGAAAGGGAACCGGCAGGTCTCTGCAATTGAATTAAGCATCCTTTCGCAATCCATGAGCTTTTCTACAGATACATTCCTCAGCGCAGAATATGAGTCCTCAACAACACTGACGGTTGCCGAAGAGCCGGAGATTGAAATCAAAACAGATGTGATGCGGGATTCAACTCCAAAACTGAAAAGGACCAAGTTGGAAACAGTGATCCTGTATATCACCGGAAAATGCGGGGCCCTGCCGAGAATGGATGTCAACCTGCTGATAAACCTGCTCTATTTCTGTGATTTCAACCATTATGAGCTCCATGAGGAGCAACTTACCGGTCTGCTGTATACCAGGAAGGCATCCGGACCGTCACCAGAGAATATCACCGGTATTTTGAAGGAGATGGAAAGAGATGGCAAAGTGCAGAGATTCAAAAGCAGCTACAAAGGCATCCCTCTTATTAAGTACCTGCCCGGGCTACACGCCAACCTGATGAAACTAAGTGCTGCCGAAAAAGAGGTGATCGACAGGGTACTTGCACAGTTCTCTCACTGGCCGGCCAATGCACTTATTGCTTATACCAGGGAAGAGATGCCGCTAAGGGCAACGAAGGAGGGAGAAGCCATTGACTACGAGTTAGCTTTCTACAGGAGACCCCCACACTCTGTCAGGATCTATGATGAAGACTGGTACTGAAAATAAGTTGCAAGCCATTGGAAGACCGGGAAAGCAAACTGAAATACTATAAATAGCCACTTACACTTTTCAGCTTTTGCCTTTAGCCTTTCACCTTTCAGCTGTTCTGAGTTCTCTTTTTTCAAACAGAACAAAATTTACCAACTTCAGATACTCCATAAACACATCCTGGATGTCATCCCTGCGCCTCCACCACTTTTCGGCGTCAAAGTTAGTGTAGCTGCTTGGACTGCAATAAAGGGCAACTGGCTCTTCAAAGGTTGAAAACGCAGCTTCGAAAATCTTGAAGGCCCGACGGGTGTGATTGGCGGAGGAGACCAGGAGCAGTGTATCAATTCCGCTCTGAGTGACCAGGTAATCTCTGGTTATCTCGGCTTCCATCTGGGTGGAGGTGGCATCGCCGGGCAGGATCACAATGCTGTCGGCCGGAATTCCCATGGTGATCAGGGCATCGCGGACCTGTGTGATGTTGCTGATTATCTGAACGCCTCTCTCTTCCAGGGTCCTGTAAGCACCCATCCCTTCCTCGACAATCCATACCTTTCCCACCACGTTTTCGTGGTAGAGGTCCGCTGTCTGCAGCACCCTGTCAGAGATGCTGCCCATGAGCAGAATAATTGCATCGGCATGCCCCGGATCATCTGATTTCACCAACCATGTCCCAGCCTTCCGGCAACCTCCCACCGCCAGCAGTAGGATCACCAATACCACACTCAGTTTGTATATCCAGGATCTCATAGACGAGTTAGTTATATTGCGGCTGCTTCCACCGCCTTAAATACCCGGGTAAGGTTTCCGCCCCAGATCTTTTTGATCTCTTTGGCTGAGTAGCCGCGCCTGACCAGTTCCAGGGTGATGTTGCCCATCTGGCTCACATCGAAGCAGTCTTTCAAACCCCCTCCCCCGTCAAAATCGGTGCCGATGCCCACATGGTCGATGCCAATCACCTCCACAATGTGATCGATGTGGTCCACCGCATCTTTCACAGTTGCCAGTTCCTCCGGAAAATCCCTGTCCACGGCATACCAGTCCACCCTGAAGCGCTCTTTTCCGGCTTCATCCAGTTCATAGTAGTTCCCATGTTTCTTCCTGACTGCCTGTTTGGCAGAATCTCTCTGTGGATTGGGCTGTGGAGTTTTTACATAAGCACTGAGGATGCACATCTGGATCACCCCGCCATTCTCTTTCAGTTTCAGGAGCATGTCGTCGGAAAGGTTCCGGGGATTGTCACACAGGGCACGGGCACAGGAGTGGGAAGCAATGACAGGAGCCCGGCTCTGTTCAATTACATCGTAAAAGCTATTGTCCGAAGCATGGGACAGATCCACCATAATGCCCAGGTCGTTCATGCGGGCCACCACCTCAGAACCGAACAGGGAGAGTCCACCCTGCTCGGTGCTGTCGGTGGATGAATCACAGATATCATTGTTGATTGAATGCACCAGAGTCACGTAACGGATCCCCTTCTCATAGTATGTATTGAGAAGATCGATGTCATTCCCGATGGGGTATCCGTTCTCCATTCCCAGGTAGATGGCATGCTTGCCCTTCTTTGCGATCCTTTCAAGATCAGCAGCTTTGGTGGCTACCTCCAGGTCATCGGAATACTTATCTACTGTTTCGTAAATATCTTCGGTAATCTCCAGGGCTCTCTGTCTGGCTTTTTCATTGCCTTCGGGGGTTCTTGGACCCTGACCAATGAAAACTGCAAACCAGATGCCATCCATGCCCCCCTCCTTCATCCGGGGAAGATCAATCTTGCTTCGCGATTCGATGGGATCGTTCCGCTCTCCAAAATTAAATCCGGGTCTGTGGAGGCCCAAAGGTGTATCGGTGTGACTATCCACGGTAAGCGCAGCAGCATGGATCCTGGCTGCTTTGTTGATGAGTTTAGTTTCACTTTCAGCACAGCTGGTAAGGGCTACGGTTACAGCAAGAAGGATAAGGAAGTTTCGCATTTCAGTGGTATGGATTTATAAACCGGGAATTAAGTGAAAAAAGTTGGGAAATCAAACCTTTGATTATGAGCCCGCACAGAAAATGAAGACTTACCAGGAGCTTACCGAGTCAAAATAAACTACTCCGGGGTCCGAAGTATCAAAAAACTATTTCAATTGTCCTTCAAATATTTGTTCATAGGTCTTCCCTTGGTCGTCAACGAACCGCCTGATAAGATCTTCATTACCATATTGACCTACTGTATTTGCATAATAACCACTGGCCCAAAATTTTCCTCCCCACAACTCCTTCTTTACCTCGGGATGGCGTTTGAATAATTCTTTTGCTGTTATGCTTTTTATAACTCTTGCTATTTCATCAACAGATTCTTATTATGCCTTTTTACTATGTGCTCGCTCATGCATCAAAAATATGCATTTTCACGCATACAAAACCTTAGGTTTTCTTAACTTACCTCTGACCCCAAGGCAGAGCCTCGAGGAATTCTATGATTAAGATAGAAATCTCACATAAACTTACTCCAATGAAACGAAATTCTGTCTCCAAAAGATTTTTACTCATCAGTATTCAATCATTTGTTTTGCTTCTGATGACAATGAATATTTATGCCGGCACGGTACATACTGTAGGTGGATCAGTGACCTATACAGGTGGAAGTTCTCCAGCCTCGGCAACTATTTCTACATATGTTGTGGGTAGGCTGGGTGAAATTTTATCAGGTACTTACTATCCTGGTTCAGGTCAATACGCTGTTCAATGCGGAAATTTTCTTACATCATGGACAGCAGGTGATATTCTGCATGTTGATATAGATGATGCTGCAGGCGGAACTGGTTCGGGTGAGGTTGTGCTTACAAATGATCCAACTGATGTATTGAATATAGTGATAGTACCACCCTCGCCACCTGCACCCATAGTTGGAACAATTGCACAACCAACCTGCGCTGTGGCAACAGGAAGTGTGGACCTGAGTGGTTTGCCTGCTTCCGGAACATGGACATTGACTAGATATCCGGGTGGGTCAACAACAGGTTCAGGGACTAATACAAACGTATCAGGTCTCGACCCTGGGCCTTATTACTTCACAGTAACTGATGCACTAGGCGGTACATCGGATCAATCCGAGAATGTGGTAATCAATACGCAGCCGATAACACCGGCCCAACCGGGTTCAATCACAGGTGAGACTTCTGTTTGTCAGGGCTCATCAGAGATATACAGTATCTCACCGGTAGTGGGAGCGAGTTCATATATATGGACATTGCCATCGGGATGGGCTGGAAGTTCAACTTCCACTACAATCACTGCAACAGTTGGAGCAAATAGTGGAGATATATCTGTGACGGCCACCAATTCATGTGGGACAAGTACGGCCAGCACATTAGCAATATCCGTATCCACAACACCGACTCAACCGGGTTCAATAAGCGGTGCAACATCTGTTTGTCAGGGCTCATCAGAGATATACAGTATCTCACCGGTAGCGGGTGCGACTTCCTATACATGGACATTGCCATCGGGATGGGCTGGAAGTTCAATTTCCAATTCAATCACTGCAACAGTTGGAGCAAATAGTGGAGATATATCTGTGACGGCCACCAATTCATGTGGGACAAGTTCGGCAAGTACATTGGGTGTATCCGTATCCACAACACCGGCTCAACCAGGTTCAATCACAGGCGAGA
>JAUVKN010000289.1 GCA_030596245.1 Bacteroidia bacterium
CGCTTCAGTTCATCATGCAATTGCTGCTTTTCATAGTTCTGGCTGTATTTGCAATGATTGTTGCTTCATTGTTCGTCCTCTATCCCGAATCAGTGATTCCTGTATGGGCCCAGATTCCGGTGGCCGTTTGGTTGGGATGGCAGATCAGAAAAGGAAAGAACGACTTGCTCTACTCTATTCTTGCCCTTCTGATGCTCTATGCGTTTGTGATCCTGGGTGTGAAATATCCTCTCTCCTTGCCCTGGGACCAGGAGATTTCAGTGGTAGTATGGTGCCTGGCACTGTTTATTTATGTCTTCTTCGCCTCCACCATTCCGGTTCAGAAATTATTGCAACCCCGGGATTATATCAATTCTCACCAGCTGCTGGTGGCCATGGCTTTTCTCATCTTAGGGGTGATTATTGCCCATCCCGTGCTTTCAGCACCCGCCATTAATTCTGAGGCATTTGCTCCGGGATCCGATGTGCCAGACCTGGCACCAATCCTCTTCATTGTAATTGCCTGTGGTGCCATATCGGGATTCCATTCTCTCGCAAGTTCAGGTACTACAGTGAAGCAAGTCAACAATGAAATGGATACCCTGCCTGTGGGTTATGGTGCCATGATCATGGAAAGCTTCCTTGCAGTGCTGGTCATTGTGGCCGTTGGAGCGGGATTGGGCATGGGACTGGAAGATGATGGACAACTCTATACAGGAGTTGAAGCCTATAAGCACCACTATGCCTCCTGGTCCTCTGCCAACGGACTGGCTGCAAAGTTGAACTCTTTTATCATTGGTTCGGCCAACCTCTTCTCCTCATTCGGTTTGCCAGTGAAATATGGTGCAGCCTTTGTGGTAGTTTTTATTGTATCCTTTGCCAATACTACCCTCGATTCGGCTGCCCGGATCCAACGAATCTCTTTGCAGGAGATATTTACCAGTCGAAGTGGTGTGGTTCGGAAACCTATGAACAACCGATATGTTGCCACTTTTGTCATCGTAACAGCCGCGGCAGCCATGACTTTTTTTAAACCCGGGGGACAAGGCGCCATGGTTTTATGGCCACTGTTCGGATCACTCAATCAGCTGATGGCAGCTCTGGCATTGGGTGTGGTGACTGTTTACCTTGCTTCCAAAAAGATCTCTATCTACTACACGCTCCTGCCAATGATAGTGATTCTGGCCTTAACACTATGGGCGATGGTCGAGAATCTTGCAGGATTTATCAGGGAGGGGGAATACTTGTTGGTGGTGCTTTCGGCGATGATACTGTTGCTCACAGGTTGGCTTGCCGGTAGCAGCTTCCTTGCACTGATAAGAAGACGGGATTAATACTTTGTATTTTTTCGAGTCCACTAGTATCTCACCACAAATGCCTTGAATAGTTCCAGCTCCTTTTCTGAGATCTCCACACGCTCTACCCAACTATACCCGGTTCCGTTCCTGCACCATTGAATATAAGCCCCACAGGCGATCTCATCACCCTGTATTGCAGTGAGGACCGAACCATCATGGAGGTTTTCAACCCAGCCCTTTAGGTGTAACTTCCTTGCCTGGTTACGTGCAGCATACCTGAATCCAACTCCCTGAACCCGTCCAAATACCTTGATTTCATACTGCCTGGCCCGGTCACCCATATAACCCGCATTTTCCATCTCAAATGCAAATTTAACTGTTTTGAGTTGAACAAGGATGTTGATGGCTTGTTTTACTGCATAATGATATCATACAAAAAATGAAAAAGATTGTTTATTACTTCATGTTAATACTACTTCTATTTGCTCCTGTATCACTACTTGCTCAGAAGAGCTTTCATGATTTCACCGTCATCGATATTCAAGGAGATGAATATGAACTTTCACAGCTTCAGGGAAAGAAGGTACTGGTAGTAAACACTGCTTCAAAATGCGCTTTAACACCCCAGTATGCCGACCTGGAGGAGCTCTATAATAAATATGGAGGGGACCAATTTGTAATCATAGGCTTTCCCAGCAATGATTTTGCCAGTCAGGAACCAGGCAGCAACGATGAGATTGCTGATTTCTGCAGCACCAAATATGAGATTTCATTTCCCATGATGTCAAAGATCATTGTGAAGGGAGATGAGATACATCCGCTGTACAAATGGCTAACGCAAGCCTCTGAAAACGGGATGGAGGATAGCAGGGTTGGCTGGAACTTCCAGAAGTATATGATCGATGAAAACGGAAAGCTTGTGGGACATGTGGCACCACGTAAGAAACCACATTGCAAAGAGATCCTTGCATGGCTAACTTGAGGATTCTTGTAGTTGATGATATTTATACCAACAGATACCTGTTATCAGAATTGATTAAATTAACCGGGAACGAGGCTGTTCTTGCTGAAAATGGGGAAGAGGCCATTAAAATCCTTACTCCCTTGAAAAGATCAAGGAGAAGATCCTCTACTTCTCTTTTTGATTGACCTCTCTCTTTTTATCATCCATGGAATGAAACTGTTTCTAAACCCTCAAAATTAGGATTATTATTATCTTTGCCGATCATTTCTAAGCATGAAGTTACATCAGGAGATAGAGCGTCGAAGGACATTTGCCATTGTGAGTCATCCCGATGCCGGGAAAACAACACTCACCGAGAAATTCCTTCTTTTTGGTGGGGCAATCAACGTGGCCGGGGCAGTCAAGTCTAATAAGATCAAAAAGACCGCCACTTCCGATTTTATGGAGATCGAAAAGCAACGAGGTATCTCTGTGGCTACTTCGGTGATGGGCTTCGAATACGGAGGGAAGAAAATCAATATCCTGGATACCCCGGGTCACCAGGACTTTGCTGAAGATACATTTCGCACATTAACCGCAGCCGACAGTGTGATCATAGTTATCGATGCCGCAAAAGGAGTGGAGACACAGACCAGGAAACTGATGAATGTCTGCAGAATGCGTAAAACTCCTGTGATGGTCTTTGTCAACAAGCTTGACAGGCCCGCGCTGGACCCGTTTGAATTGCTGGATGAGATAGAGCAGGAGTTGGAGATCCATGTGCATCCTTTAAGCTGGCCTGTCGGAATGGGGTCCGATTTCAGGGGAGTGTACAACAGATTTGACCGAACATTTCGATCTTTCAGTGGGATCAGCAAACAAACCATCGGCGAACTTGTGGAGTACTCTGATCTTGAAGACTCCTGGTTTCGGAAGCACATATCCCCTCATGGTGACCGCCTCTCAGAGGAGCTGGAACTTATTGACGGAGTCTATCCTGATTTCATCTTACAAGACTATCTGGAAGGCAATACATCACCTCTCTTTTTCGGTAGTGCTCTTAATAATTTTGGTGTTAGGGACATCCTCGACTGCTTTATCCAGGTAGCGCCCTCTCCCGGCCCCATTCAGACGGAGGGTAGAAAGGTGGATCCTCTCGAGAAGAAATTCTCAGGTTTCGTCTTTAAAATTCATGCAAACATGGATCCCAAACATCGGGATCGACTGGCATTTATCAAGATCGCATCGGGAAAATTTGAGCGCAACAAAGCATATATCCATGTTCGAAGCGGGCGTCAGGTGAAGTTCTCGAGCCCTACCTCTTTCATGGCTGAGAAGAAATCGGTGATCGATGAAGCATTTCCCGGCGATATTGTGGGTGTACATGACACTGGTAGCTTTAAGATAGGGGATTCGGTAACAGAAGGGGAGAAGATCCAATTTAACGGAATCCCCAGTTTCTCCCCGGAGCTATTCAGGTATGTGGAAAATGATAATCCAATGAAGTTCAAGCAACTGGCAAGAGGATTGGATCAATTAATGGATGAAGGTGTGGCTCAATTGTTTGTCAGTGTGGCCAATGGTCGTAAGATCATCGGTACAGTTGGCGCCCTGCAGTTCGATGTGATCCAATACAGGCTCCAGCATGAATATGGCGCCAGATGCCGGTATGAACAACTCCCCATGTACAAAGCTTGCTGGATCGAAACAGAAAATGTTGATAAGTTGAAAGAGTTCAGACTGCGCAAGTACCAGCAACTTGCCATCGATAAGGAGGAGAGAGAGGTTTATATGGCCGAATCGTCCTATGCATTGCAGATGGCCCAGGAGAAATTTCCGGAGATCACTTTTCACTTTAACTCAGAATTCTGATTGCAGATGAGAATTCAACTCCAGCACACGAAGCTCATACTTTGTTTTATAGCTGCAATTATTCTAATTGGTACACTTTTCTCTTTCCAGTTAAGTGGTCAGGGTATTGTTATTAATGAATTCATGTCCGATAATGAGACCACTATTCAGGACGAAGATGGCGATTACAGTGACTGGATTGAACTGTATAATCCGAATGATTATCCTATAAACCTGTGGAACTACGGGCTGTCTGATGATGAGGTAGAGATTGGTAAATGGACTTTTCCGAGTCTTGAAATACCCGGACATGGATTTCTATTAATATTCGCTTCCGGAAAGGAGAGACAGGATCCCAATGAATTGCATACAAATTTTAAGATTTCATCCGATGGGGAAGCATTATATCTGGTTAACAGTGCAGGTGTTATTATTGACCAGACTATTAATAAATACCTGTCTAACGATAAGATAATGGTTCGTATTCCCGATGGAAGTGACCAATGGTTTGAATCATCCAATCCAACACCAGGGAGTTCAAATGAAACTGAGAATCAATTGCTATTTTCTTCTGATGGTGGTTTTTTTACTGCTCCTTTTTACCTGAAAATCACATCGGTATTGGGAGATACAGTCTTTTATACCCTGGATGGAAGCATTCCAACAGATAGCTCAGGTATTTGTGTGGACTCATTGCTTCTGGATAATACATCTTCCAAACCAAACTATTACTCGAAAATTCCCACATCCCCTGAACAAAAACTAATTAGCTATAAAGCCTGGGAGTCACCTGTTGCCAATATTGATAAAGCAAACATAGTGAGATGTGCGTCATTTCGAAATGGAATTAGAACAAGTGAAATAAATACCTGTACATATTTCATTGACAGTAACATTTTCAGTAAATACTCCATGCCTGTAATTTCATTGGTAACAGAAAGCACTAACTTCTTTGGATTTGAAAAGGGTATATATGTTCCTGGGGAAAAGCAAGAGCCCGACAATCCGGGAGTGACCGGTAACTATTTCATGAAAGGAGAAGCATGGGAGAGGCCAGTTCACATTGAATACTTTGAGAGTAATGGGAATTTAGGTTTTTCCCAGAATGCCGGAGTTAGAATCCATGGGGGATTGACCAGGCATGCGGCACAGAAAACACTTAGCCCACATTGCAGCATTAGGGTTATAACC
>JAUVKN010000317.1 GCA_030596245.1 Bacteroidia bacterium
AAGCCTCCCGTCACGATTATCTGCAGGGACAGATTGGAAATCCCGAGGGGGCAGAGAAACCCAATAAGAAGTTCTATGATCCCAGGGCCTGGCTCAGGGAAGGTGAAAAGTCTTTGATTGAACGCATGAAGGTGGCCTTTAATGATCTGAACTGCATTGACAGGCTTTAGTAAGCGTTGGGATGTTGCAGGGCGGAAACAAAGGTTCGGAGTCCGGCAGGCGAATGCCGGGTCAAAGAGACAGCTTTAGTAGCAGGTTCGGAGTTCTTGCTGCCCTGGCCGGATCTGCCATCGGATTGGGCAACATCTGGCGGTTTCCATATGTGGTAGGACAAAATGGGGGAGGCGCTTTTCTGCTGATTTACCTGGTTTTCATTGCAGCCATTGGTATCCCGGTGATGATGTCCGAATTTGTAATTGGCCGGTCTGCACAGTTAAATCCTGTAGGCGCATTTAAAAAAATCGCTCCTGGTAAAAAGTGGCATCTGGTTGGAATGCTGGGAGTTGTAGCGGTATTTATCATCATTGCTTTTTATACTGTTGTTGCGGGCTGGACACTGGAGTACCTGATCCAGTCTGTGAAGTGGATACTGTTTCCCGGTAAGTTCGGTTTTGCTTCCATGGACAATGCAGCCCTGACGCAGTTTTTCAGCAATCACTATGACTCCTTCACGTCAGGCACCTGGAGGCCCATTATCTGGTTTGTGGTGATGCTGCTCCTTACGGGATATATTGTTATCTCAGGGGTAAAGAACGGAATTGAGAAATATGCCAAGATACTAATGCCCCTGTTCCTGGTATTATTGCTAATCCTGGTGGTAAGATCTGTTTCGCTGGAAGGGGGCAGGGAGGGACTGGTATTTCTGTTCAAGCCCGATTTTAGTCAGATCAAAGAGGCACCGTTCCGGATCATCCTTGAAGCACTGGGTCAGGCATTTTTCTCATTGTCCATCGGAATGGGTACGCTGATCACCTATGGTTCCTATATCAAGAAGAGGGAGAATCTTGCCGGAACGGCAGTAAGCGTGGTTGTTGCTGATACCTCTGTTGCCATTATTGCCGGATTGGCTATCTTTCCCGCTGTATTTGCTTTTGGAATTGATCCGGGTGAGGGTCCTGAACTGGTTTATAAAACCCTTCCTGTCATCTTTATGAATATGGCAGGCGGACTTATCTGGGCATTTATGTTTTTTCTGTTGCTCTGTTTTGCTGCCATCACCTCTACCATATCGATGCTGGAGGTTATCGTAGCCTATTTTTCAGAGCAGCTAAACATGTCGCGCAAACGGGCCACTGTGCTGTCGATGATCTCCGTTGGTTTCCTGGGGATCATATGTACGGTTTCACCCAAAGTTTTTAGCATCTTTAATGCATCGCCGGACCTTCTGTTACCCTTGGGAGGTTTCTTCATTGTGGTCTTTATCGGTTGGTTCTTTTCAGGGGAAAAGTCCAGGCAGGAACTCTCCAGCAATGGTTCTTTTAAAATCAGGTACCACAGGCTTTTTATGTTCCTGGTCAAATTTGTTGCCCCACTGGCCATTGCATTTCTATTTGCCCTTGGAGTCTACAGCAAGGTTATCACTCTATTTCCGGGAATTGGGTGATCGTGTGACCTTCCGTCACATTAACCCATAGATGTTCAGAGAAATCTTAAGGGAGTTGTATTTGCTTCCCCGTGGTGAGCAACGGGCTTTGTTGCTGTTATCTCTGTTGTTAATCCTGGGAATTATTGCCCGTGCAACTGTACAGCTCCTGCCCGACAGGGTGCCCCCGGGAATGGAGGAATTTGTGCAAGAATCCCGCTCCATCATGACCGCCTTCGAACAGATGGATAGTATGTCACCTGCAACCCCGCTCTCAATCCCCTCTGTCACCCGTCACCCGGGAACACAAGTTCCGGGCATGTCACCAGTTACCTATCGCCGTACTGTCACGGGTCCCGGCCCTCTTTCACCCATCAACATCAACACTGCTGATTCGGCACAATTGCTTCCTCTACCCGGCATTGGACCCGTCTTTGCCGGCCGGATCATTCGATACCGCAACCTGCTGGGTGGATTCACACATATAAATCAGTTGTATGAAGTGTATGGCCTCAAGAGAGAAACCATCAAGTTGATCAGCAAGTATTTTGTGATAGATACATTGGCAATCAGGAAGATGTATGTGGATAGTGCTAGTTTCCGGGATTTGTTAAGGCATCCATATTTACAACTGGAAGATGTCAAAGCCCTGGTGAATTACCGGGATTTCCGGGGTCAGATAGATTCCATTCAGGAACTGCCCGACAATAACTTGTTGCCCGATTCAACACTTGAAAAGATAAGTCCCTATCTTCAATTCAGGCGTTGATCAACATCTTTCGGCTACTATTGCCTTGTACTTGTTTTTTTTATATTTTTATGAAGAGATGAATGGTTTGTCAAAATTCCTGGATCAATCATATAATAATTACTGCTGTCATTTTCAGTCCACTTAAAAAATAGTTGAGTTTAGTTGAATATTAAGATATGAATTTCTAACTTTGCGGCTCGAAAATTTAAACTGATTGAAATGATTGTAATTCCCATTAAAGAGGGTGAGAATATTGAAAGGGCTTTAAAAAAGTTCAAGCGAAAGTTTGAGAAAACCGGTGTTGTGAAGGAGCTGAGAAGCCGTCAGGCTTTTGCAAAACCTTCAGTTACCAAGCGTCAGCAGAAGCTTAAGGCCATCTATATTCAGCAATTGCAGCAGCAAGAAGATTAATATTCCAGGGTTTTGGCAGACTTTGAATTGCTGCCCATGACCAGGATTGATGAATTTCTTTTATACCTGCAGGCTGAGAAAAGGTATGCCGGACATACCATCAAAGCTTACAAAAATGACTTAAACCAATTCCATGCTTTCTGTCTGGAAAATGACAAGGAGGGCATGGATTTGTATTATAAGAATATCCGTTCATGGGTGGTTTTCCTGATGGATTCGGGTTACTCGCCAAGAACCGTTCATCGTAAATTGACTTCATTAAGATCTTACTGCAAGTATCTTATCCGGCTGGGTGAGTTGGATTCCAATCCCATGGATAAAGTGCTGAAACCAAAACTGAGTAAACGCATGCCTTCATTTGTGGACGAAGCAAACATGGACCACCTGCTGGATGATCATAACTTTGGAGATGATTTTTCAGGTATCCGAAACAGGCTCGTCATAGACCTGCTCTATCAGACGGGAATGCGGAGGAGTGAATTGATCGGATTGCACACCGGTTCGGTGGACAATCAAGGTGAAAGTGTAAAGGTAAAAGGTAATAGGGAGAAGGAGAGGATTATTCCCATTGGTCGGGAGCTGGTTGGAGCGATTGAGTCCTACATGGTTCTTCGTAAAGAAGTGGTTTTGGAACCTGGTCACGATTTCCTGCTGGTTACCGACAGAGGTAAACCTGCCTATGACAAACTGATTTACAGGATTGTCAATAAATACCTTGCAATGGTGACCACCCTGGATAAGAAGAGTCCACATGTGTTGAGGCATACTTTTGCCACACATATGTTAAACAGGGGAGCAGAGCTGAACGCCATCAAAGAGTTGCTTGGTCATGCAAACCTTTCGGCCACTCAGGTCTATACCCATAACACATTTAAGAAGTTAAAATCTATTTATAATCAGGCCCATCCACGGGCCTAAAAAGAAGGAGGTGCCTATGAATATTAAAATGCATTCAATTCGATTTAACGCAGATCAGAGACTGCTGGATTTCATTAACACAAAGGTCAAGAAATTACCCATAGTGTATGACGACATCCTGGGTGCAGAAGTATTTCTCAGGCTTGATAAAGACACATCCGACCGGGAGAACAAACTGGTGGAGATCAAGCTTAATGTAAAAGGACAGACGGTGTTTGCTAAGAAACAATGTAAGACATTTGAGGAAGCAACCGACCTGTCCATTGATGCTTTGAAGAAGCAACTTGTAAGACGAAAGGAAAAAATCAGGAAAAAATAGCCCCCTCAAAACCTGTTGAAAAGGCTGCTCCGGCAGCTTTTTTTATGCCTATTAAAAAAGAGACATATTTTTTTGTGATATCTTCAAAATATTCATACATTTGCGAACCGATTTTGGAGGGTATTTTTCATTGACGTTCTTTGTATGCCGATGTAGCTCAGTTGGTCAGAGCAGCTGATTTGTAATCAGCAGGTCGTGGGTTCGAATCCCTCCATCGGCTCTGATCTTTTTGAAAGCGTACTTTAAGTATTGAAAAATTGGGGAGATACCAAAGTGGCCAACTGGGGTAGACTGTAAATCTACTGTCGTACGACTTCGGAGGTTCGAATCCTTCTCTCCCCACTAGTACCTTGAAATAGTCGGGGAACTAAGGATCACGAGCATCGCAGATGCGAGCTAATCCTTCTCTCCCCACTAGTACCTTGAAATAGTCGGGGAACTAAGGATCACGAGCATCGCAGATGCGAGCTAATCCTTCTCTCCCCACTAGTACCTTGAAATAGTCGGGGAACTAAGGATCACGAGCAT
>JAUVKN010000330.1 GCA_030596245.1 Bacteroidia bacterium
ATCATTCGCTTGAGTCGGGCTGGGACAAGGAAACCGGAGGATTTTATGATGCAGGGAAAGAGAGTGAAGGAGAGATCTCGATCATCAACAAAGGAAAAGCATGGTGGAGTCAGATTGAAGGGTTGAATGCATTGATCCTGATGCACACACTTTATCCGGAGGATCCGCAGGACTATTTCGGACTCGCAAAAAGGATGTGGGAGTATATGGATACTTACCTGATTGATAAAGAGTATGGAGGCTGGTATAACTACGGACTGGATATGACTCCGGACAGCAAGACAGCGAGAAAAAGCCATGCATGGAAAACCACTTACCACAATGTGAGAGGTATGGTAAACTGTATCAGGATGTTACAGGAAGAAGAGAACTGAACCTGGGGAAGCAGTCCGGTAAAAAAACATGGGAAAATGAACAGAGGTAGAGAGGAATATTTGAAATACGATCAGGGGGTGAATGGATTGCGGGATTGGATCATTGCCGAAACTGACTTCAATACGAAATACCAGGGAAAATGTGAAGCTCTGTTTTGCCTGGGCAATGGTTACCTGGGCATCAGGAGCGCTACAGAGGAGAGCTATTATGGCCAGGTAAGGAATTTCTTTGTTGCAGGGACCTTTAATAAAAGCAACCCCAACGAGGTCACTGAATTACCAAATGCAGCGGATACCATCGGTATGGATATATACCTGGACCAGGAGCTTATTAGTCTCGAAAAAGGGCGCTTCTCAGATTACAACAGATCCCTTAACCTGAAAACCGGGGAGCTGAATCGCAGCTTTACCTGGACAAACAGTGCCGGGAAGAGATTCCGGCTTGCTTTCCGCAGGTTTGTTTCATTCAGTGATCTGCACACCTTTGGCACTGAGGTTTCCATCACAGCTGTGGATTGCCAGGCCGAGATCCTGATCAAATCAGGGATCAACGGTCAGGTTACCAACAGTGGGGCACAGCATTTCGAGGAAGGCGAAAAAAGGATCTATGAAAAGGAGTACCTGCAAATGACGCAAACCACCTCAGAATCCGGGATCGTTTTTGTGCATAATACATGTCACAGCTTTACCGGGAATGGACCCCTGGTTACTTCAAGGTTTGAGATGAAGCGCCGGATGGTATTGATGATTTTTGAGGGAGTTGTTAAAGAGGGAGAAACAGTTGAATTCCAGAAAATCTCCAATGTTTTTACCACCCGGGATAAAGATACGGCCCATCTGGATCTTGAAGGCCTCCGCAGATACTCATTTGAACAACTAAAAAAGCAATCCGGCAAAGGGTATAATGCCCTTTTTGAGGATAGCACCAGCAAATGGAATGACCACTGGCAAACTATGGATATCGAGATTGACAGCTGCAATAGTTTTGATCAGCTGGCCATTCGGTTTGCACAGTATCATCTATTGGCCCTGACTCCAAAACATGATACCCGTTATGGTATTGCAGCCAAGGGACTTTCCGGCGAAGGTTACAAAGGGCACTCTTTCTGGGACACAGAGATCTTTATTTTGCCGTTTTTCACCTATACTTTCCCTGAAATAGCCAGAAGTCTCCTGGAGTACAGGTACCTTACCATTAAAGGTGCCCGTAAAAAGGCACAGGACAATGGATACAGTGGAGCCATGTACCCCTGGGAATCGGCATGGGCTGAAGATGGGGAGGTGACACCCGTTTGGGGATCTGCTGATATTGTTACGGGAAAAGCCACCAAAATCCTGAGTGGATTTATCGAGCAACACATCACCTCTGACGTGGCCTATGCAGTGTGGCAGTATTACATGGTTTCCGGGGATGAGGAATTCATGAAAAGGTACGGTTATGAGATCCTGCTGGACAGTGGCATTTTCTGGAGTAGCCGGCTTGAATGGAATGATGTACATAAGCGATACCACATCAATGATGTGTTGGGACCGGATGAATATAAGGAGCATGTGAATAATGATGCCTTTACCAACCATTTGGCCAGGTGGTGCATGGAAAATGCCATCCACTATTATGACCACATCAAACAGAATGATCCACTGACTTTCGATAAACTGAACAAGCGACTTAACCTGGAGGTTGAAATCCCGGAAATCATCAGGAAATATGAACAGGTATATCTTCCTGTTCCCAATGAGGACTCGGTCATTCCGCAGGATGACAGCTACCTTCAAAAAAAGGTCATTGATCTGAGCAAGTATAAGAACCAGGACCATGTTGGGTCCATATTCAAAGACTATAACCTGGATCAGGTCAATGAGATACAGGTTACAAAACAGGCCTCAGTGGTGATGCTTTTGTACCTGCTGGAGTACAAATTCGACACAACCATCAAAGAGGCCAATTTCAATTATTATGAACCTAAAACACTGCATGACTCTTCATTGAGCCTTTCAACCCATTCGGTACTGGCCTCTGATCTGGATCACCCGGAACTTGCATACCACCTGTTCGAAAAGGCTGCAAGGATCGACCTGGGCCCTGACATGAAAACATCTGATCAGGGCATACATGCTGCCTCCCTGGGTGGCATCTGGCAAATCGTTGTTTGCGGATTTGGGGGTGTACGAATGCTGGATGGCAAACTCAGGATCAATCCCAGGCTCCCCCGTGAGATCCGGTCAATCACCTATCCGCTCACCTGGAATTCAAACCGGCTGAAAGTGCATGTCAATGGAAATACCATTCACATTCAGAACAGGGGCTCAGAAAAAATTATGGTAGAGGTGTCATGTATTGAATATAAGGTAGATAAGGAACTTGAAATCAGTTATTAATTTTTTATACCAAACAGATCATGAGAAATATTCTAACATTCGTTTTTTACAGCCTGTTCAGTGCCATACTATTTTCTCAATCCATTGCCACTGAACAATGGACCTACATTGAACTTGACAACGACCGGGAAATGATGAATCCTCCAGGCGGACCAGACTGGTTGCGGTCATTCGGGATCGATGCTGCGGACATCAACAGGGATGGCTACAAAGACATTGTATGCGGAAAATACTTCTACCTCAATCCCGGAGAGGATATGACCGATAAATGGAAAAGGAGTGAATTCAGGTTTGCCTACGACGGATACCATTTCATGGATGTGGATGGAGATCATCTGGCAGACATCATTGCAGAGGATCTGCCCAATGTGATCTGGCTGGAAGCGGATGATCTCAATGGCTCCTCCTGGAGTGCAAGGGTTATTGGAAAAATCCCTCCTACAGGTCATAAAAACGGACAGGGATCGGGAATTGCAGATATCATTCCCGGGGCAAAAAAAGAGATCCTGCTGGCTGCTGAGGGAGGGATCTTTTGTGCAGCAATACCTGACAACCCTTCCACAACCCAGTGGGATTTCAAAAAAATAGCCGAATCCCATTCCGATGAAGGGATCGGCATTGGAGATATTGACGGTGATGGGGACCTTGATCTTGCCTTTGGAGATTCAAAGGAGGCCGGAGAAAAGGCTGAGCTGCTTTACTGGGCTGAGAATCCGGGTAATATTGACCAGCTATGGGCCAAACACCTGGTGAGCAATGAAGTGGAGGTAGTGGACCGTGTGGAGATTACGATGGAGACGGCCAGATGGAGCTGGTATTCTGGAACCAATCGGATGGAAAACTTTTCCTGGCCGAGATCCCCCATAGACCTGCAGATAATATTGGAGAATGGAAACGCACTGCCATATACACATATGGTATGGATAGTGAAATGGAGCAGACCGGTCAGGCAGGTTATCCCGGATGGAAAGGGACCAATGAGCAGGAAGGATTATTTGCCTGTGATATTGACGGAGACGGGATAGACGACATTGTGGGTGGTGGCCGATG
>JAUVKN010000255.1 GCA_030596245.1 Bacteroidia bacterium
AGATTAATGATATGCTCAACAGAAAGCCTGGTATCCTTTATAACAGGCTTTCCAAGAAGAATACCCTTATCTGTTACTATATGGTCTTTCCAATTCATAATACAAATTTACAACATTTTATCTATTGTTTTATGATGCTATTAATCTAGGCCCTTCTTGCCAAATGTGGGGTCGATCTTCAGGAACGGGATCACAATGAAACTGGGAATGGTACAGATCATGACCCAGATGAAGAAGTGCTGATAGCCTATCAACTCCTGGAACCAACCGCTTACCATCCCGGGGATCATCATCCCCAGTGCCATAAAACCAGTGGCCAGCGCAAAGTGGGCCGTTTTATGTTTGCCTTCAGAGATATAGATCATGTAGAGCATATATGCTGTGAAACCAAATCCGTATCCAAATTGCTCTACTGCAACGGAAGCACCAACAACCCACAATGATGAAGGCATGACATAGGAGAGGAACACGTATACCAGGTTTGGCAGGTTCATGGCTGCCACCATCCACCAAAGCCAGTATTTCAGACCTCTCCTGGATGCAACGATCCCCCCCAGAATCCCCCCGAGGGAGAGTGCAACAATCCCAATCGTTCCGTAAATCAACCCCAGGTCTCCTGTGGTAAGACCAAGTCCGTTTGCCTCTTTCGAATCCAGCAGAAAAGGAGATGCCAGTTTTACCAGCTGCGATTCACCCAGGCGATATACCAGCAGGAATAGCAGCATCACCCCGATGTTTTTCTTCCTAAAGAACTCCACAAAAGTGGAAAGAAATTCTTTGAAGAAGCTCCCATCATCATTCTTGTTGGGCCGGTCTTCCGCAGGCCTGGGCAGCGCAAACCGGTGGTAAATGAAAAATCCCACAAAAATTACAGCGATGATCGCAAATACCACGGTCCATGCAAACCGGATGTTCCCACTTAGTCCGGTGAAAGAGGCCGATGTTAACTTATCAAGTTTGGGATCCAGCCGGAACACAGCAAAAGCCGGCACATTCCAGTTCTCCTCATTGAATTCGAACCGATAACTCTTAGCCAGAGCAATGCTTTTGTCTCCCTTCTCAAAACTGAAATTCATCACGATACTTTCACCCTCTTCGGGCCGTTTGCTTAACTGGAACCAGGTATATCCCACGTTTCCTGAAAGCTCTGTTGCGGAAGAATCCGGAACTCCATTTTCTAATTCAGGATAGAATCCATGAGAAGTGTTCCAGGCCTCCACCTGCGCGATCAGGTTATCCGTTTTTGACCCGGGAAGATCCGCCAAACCAATCTGAACCTGATCTGCTGAAAAGAAATAGGTATCACCTGTATCGATCTGACTTATCAACTTTTCAGGCGTAAACACAACAGGTGCAAGATCCTCAACCACTACCACTTCCACCTCTACAGGTGGTAATCCGGTCTTTGCTTCAAAATATCCGGCCAGGATCACCAACAGACCCTGTCCGGTGAGCATGGCCAGGCGGTAAAAAGTACTGCGAATTCCCACAAAAAAGGCCTGGTCATGTCGGGAAAGCCCCAACATATAAAAACCATCCGCAGCAATATCATGGGTGGCTGAACTGAATGCAAGGAGCCAGAAAAATGCGAGAGTTAACTGCAAAAACCGGTCAGTTGGAATGGTAAATGCCACTCCTGCCAGGCCAGCCCCAATACAGAGTTGCATGATCAATATCCAGAAGCGCTTTGTCCTCAGAATATCCACCACCGGTCCCCAAAGGGGTTTTATCACCCAGGGCAGATAAAGCCAGCTGGTATAGAGGGCAATCTGGGCATTGGAAATACCCATTCGCTTATAAAAGATCACCGACAGGGTCATTACAAGTACATAGGGAATACCTTCGGCAAAATAGAGGGAAGGAACCCACAACCAGGGTCTGGAGCCCTGTTTTCCCGGACTAAGTTTATCAGGTTTATTCATATCGTTTTTCAATGGTAGCGTCAATGAAGTAGTGCGAAAGAATCCCCTCATGGGCATATCCCCTGCTGGCCATTACTGCGGCTCCAATCTGACAGAGGCCTACCCCATGGCCCCATCCGGCTCCATGGAGAGTAAATTGACCCGGGATCCCATGATCGATCTTCTGTTTTTCCACAACAAAAGCCGAACTGTAAAGATGAGAGCTGCTCAACCAGCGTCTGATCTCCAGCTCTTTCCCGATGGTCAGCGACTTCCCGGATCCAATAATCTTAAGTTTCACCAGTCGACCCGACTCCCCCCTTTCCACAGGCACCAAATCAATGATCTGCCCGAAATCGATCCCCGATTTCTCATGGATCAGCGCAGAAAGTTCTGCCTGACTATAGGTCACCTTCCAGCGATAAAAGTCCTTTGAAGATTGGTCATAATCATTCAACACCTGTCTCAGCAGTGATGCATCACTGGTATTACAGAAGGCTTCCGGAGCTCCCTCTATAAAACGAACAGCGTTGGATTCGATCTTCAGATCCTCCCTGTTGATCCGGACCGATTCAGGATTGTCATCCACCCGCTGCAGATAGGGATGGGATACTGGTTCCCAGCAATATTCAAACTTCTCCACCACTCCCCCACAACATTTCGAAAACCTGGCATCACATATTTTCCCATCATAAACCAGCACCTCTCCGGCTGTTTCGGTTACTGCTTTTACTACTTCAGGATTGTGGGCCCTGGTGATACCCTGGTAACGCTGACAATGGTCGTCGGCACACACATGGAACTCATCATGGTCCTCCCGGTCGTACCAACGAATATATTCATCTTCCGTCTCATGGATCAATTCATAGGAGGTCTCTTTTGCCACCAGTGCATCCTGCTTTTCGATCTGTGCCAACAACCAGCTGCGTGAAATGATGGTGTGCGCTTTCAGCAGTGCGGGTGAACTATCCCCCCGCATCTCCGAAGAGATCACACTGATCAGATAATCTTCAACAGATATGATGTTAACTACCTGGATTCCGTTTCCGGAGACCATCAATTTCAAGGCTCCCTGGAATTCCTGATCCTCTTTCTGTTCCCAGTGAAATCCGATCCCTATGACCACATCACGGATTACGAACCGGCCCGTGGCCGTATCGGTTGGATCAAAGATGACCGAGTTCTCCACGTCAAAGCACTCCTCTTTTTGAGTGATCACTATTCGCCCTTCTATCAGGTTTGCTTCAGCATTGTCATACCCGGATTCCTCTTTTCCCCGGATCAAATAATCCCCTTCCAGGCTGAACCGGATTCTTTCGGCCTTTACGATTCCAATTTCAATATTTGGAGCTGGTTCAAACCTCATATGACTGTAGTTTATCATTCAGATGCCCTATCATGCGTGCAAAATTCCGCTCAGAAAATGATATCTGGGAAAAAATATCTTCGATCTCCTCTCTTGTGATCTTATTAAAGTCCTTTTCCAGCGGAGTGATCAACATGCCCCCCATATCCACCGAAGCCGGACTCAGCAGAATGTTCTTCTCACCCTCTTCAAAATATTGCCAGGGACGGTGCTTGTCCCTGGGAAATATCAGGATCTGCCACCCAGCCCTGTAATAGGAGAGCATATTTATCATGGGTTCTTCCCCTTGTTGTAGCTCCCTTACGAACGCAAGGAGGTGTTGGAACAGATCATTTAAAGCCGCTCTCTCATTTGATTCCAGCAGCACAAAACGACGCAATCCATCCTCAATAGCTGTGACAGCAAGTCCAGGGAGGTGCAACAGGCTATTTCCATACTTTTGTTTGATGACCCCTAAATCATCCTCCAGGGGCATAAATCCCCGGTTCCCGGCCTGGAAATGCATATGATCGGGCGCAGATGCACCACAGGAAGGAGCATTGTAAAACATCACCAGATCGGGCAATTCACGACTCAGATCCAGGAACCTTAAAAACTCATGTTCGATCTCCTGGGGTGTATGATCTGCCTTTGCTATGGTAAAATGTTCCTTGAAAATGGGGAAAGGATTGCAGAGGATCTCATAATCCTCACCGAACCACACATTCTTCTCTTCCGGTGGACGATTTTGGGTACATAAAAAGCATTTCCGGTTTTCAATGGATTCTTTATCCACTTTTGCAGTTGAGGAGACAATCCGTTTGGGATTGTACTGCACCTGGATGGTAAATCCATCAAAATCAAATTTCCTCACCCGTGCAGCCCCAAGCTGTTCCCAGTTTGTTCCCAGCTGTGGCCAGCTGCTCTTCTGATCCTCAAACAGGGCATCTGCTCTCTCCTGGTAGTTCATTATTTGCTCCTGTTATTTGCTCCGGTTCAGGTTGATCCTTGCTCTCAGTTCGAAACTCCTTAACCGGTCCTTGTACAGGTTGTGCTTGTTCTCTGCTTCAATACTTAAGGAAGCATCCGAATTTTCTTCCCAACGCCGGCACAGGTAGATGGGATTGTAAATCCTCCCAATCTGATAATGCCTGCTCACAGCAAGGCCCACTCCATAATCTTCACCGTAACTTACATTGGGCACATTGAGCTCTCTCAAAACAGGTGTGTAGAATGCCCGCGGAGCCCCTAATCCATTTATACGTAATGCATTATTCCTTCCATTTTCAGGGGTCCACTCCTTGTGATCGACCAGACCGGGAGGAATCTCTTCCAGATTAAAATTTGTCATCTGGTATGATCCCACCACCATGGCGCACTGCTGCTCATAGAAAGCGTTGACAATCTGTTCCAATGTATTTTCGTCCTTGTAAATATCATCGCTATCCAGTTGAACTGAAAATTTTCCGCATTGTGAGTGGTGTATCCCCACATTCCAGCAACCACCTATCCCAAGGTCATGCCTGTCAGGAATCACATGGACCAGATTAGGATACTTTCCTGCAAGTTTCTTTACAATATCTGTGGTCCCGTCTGTAGAATGATTATCCACCAGGATCAGGTTGAACTCAAATTCCGTTCTCTGGGCCATGACCGATTCAATGGCGTCGGCAACAGTCTTCTCCCGGTTAAGCACAGGGATGATCACCGAGGCTTCTAACTCAAAACTATCCTCATCGAAACTTATCTCCTTAAACACCGGTTCCAGGTATGCATCAATCTCTTTTAAGTGGGTGGTCACCGCTCCTTCCATCTCCACCTGAACCACCCGATTTTTGGGATCCACATAGTCGAACATCTTCTTTCCCGATGCCCTCCTGTCCATAGGTTGAACCGAATATAAATGCTCGGGAATGTGGACCGGCAGGGAAGCCTGACTCAACTTCAACCTTAGCTGATATAGCCCGGCATGTTCAAAGGACTCCTTCAGCTCATCTGTGGCCCGGATCAATGCCTTGCTATTGAAGAAAAGGAGAGGGCCGAATTCAAAATCATCCCGCAAGCTTCCCGGCTGGTAATCTATGACCGCATGAGCTGTCAATCTCCCTTCCAAACTGTCGTAATAACTGGAATAGGTCATTCCCGCTTCCATGTCCTTTGATACCAACATAAAACGTTCGAGGGCAAACATACCAAGACCGATCTTCGACTCCCCGGTAATGATCATGGAGTAATCCACCCCCGTGGAATGATCTGCGATCTTCTTAATGGTATCTGTACTGAACGGACTTTCGGTTTGAATAAAACTGCACCTTTCAATCCCTATTTCAGGATCCCTCTGCCCCAACAGGTAAACCCTGTTGATCAGTGTACTGTCTGTCAGTTCCAACAGTGTCTCTTCCCACACAACAGGATCATTAAACGGAATGAAACAATTGATCTTACTCATCTTTGTTCTGATTCAATAAATATGAAATTGTTTTTCTCATAATCAAATCCCGCGCAGACCGATCCACGATCGTCTCGAAGGGAAAACCCAGCGCCACGATCCCATAGTCCCCGCGAAACCCCACTGCAGCACTCATGTTATTCTCCACATACCTGATCAATGTAATGGCCAGAGAGTCGGCCGGTTCCAGGGCATCGGCACCTTCTACCGTGTAGATGTGGGGATCAACTCCGGTATTAAAAGAGAATTGTTCAGTAACACCGGCAAAATCAGGTTCCATAAAATAGAATTTTCCAACCCGGGAAGCATTGCTGGTTCTCCACTTGTATTTTAGTACGGAGGCAACCAGAGAGTCCTGTCCGTGAAAATGGATATCACTGGCGATATGTGCTCCCGATATAAAAAGGCTCCCTCCCGCTCCTAGATATGCTGCAAGGATAGTAAGCATGCTGTCGGGGAACACCTGGTATTGGGGAACCGAATCATTCTTTGGCATAAAGGTGGTCCTCTCCTCTCCTGCCAGATAATCAACCAACTCAAATGCGTTCAGATCCACAGAACCTTCGAGGAGCGTTTCATCACTGACCGAGACAAAAGAGTAGCCTGCGTTGCGAATGGAACTACCATGCCGACAGCT
>JAUVKN010000195.1 GCA_030596245.1 Bacteroidia bacterium
CTTGGAAATGCCACGGTCCGGGCCAATTTCCAGAAGGAACTGGAGATTGTGGATGTAAAGATTCCCAATGTAACAATGAAGATCGGAGATGTGGTCACAGCCACCATGAACGTATCCGATGATGCCGGTGCACATTACATCCTGGTGACCGGTAGCATTGCAGGGTATCCTTTGGTGAATCTGCAGAGGCTTAATGCCACCACCTACCTGGCATCATTTACAATTACGGCAGGGGGAAGCAGTTATCCGGCGCTGGAAGATATTCCAGTGGTAAATCTCATCTTATCGGATGGGATCATTCAGAATACACCATACAACAAACCCATTGTCCAGAACAATGATGCACTGGACGCTAAACTTCCTGTGATCAATACAATGACGGTTGCTTCAGGCGTTATGAAGGTGGGTGATATTGTGATACTTAACATCAATGCCGACAGTACCAATTATACAGCACACCCCCTGACTACCATCAACGGGATTCCAGTAACTGAACCCAACATTGCATTTGTTGAGGTTGGGAATGGGGATTACCGTCTGATTTATACTGTCTTAGAAGGGGATAATGACGTGCCTGCCGGTCAATTAGCAGCTTCTGTGATGCTTGTGAAACCATCCGGCAACTTTAATGTGATTCCATTTAGCGTCATAAGTCCAAATACCCTCAGGATTGATGCCAACGCACCAGTGATCGCTCGCATGGAGGTTTCACAGACCGAGGTGGGTGTTGGACAAACGGTTCAACTTGTGATCACTGCTGATGGTTTAGGATATTCCGGTGGACTGGGAACAGTGATCAACGGTGTGCCCCTCAGCTCGGACAGGGTATCGATGGAGGAACAGGTCGGTGGGCTTTACGTATTGAACTACCTGGTGGCATTGGATGATAATAATGTATTGCCAGGTGCTCTGAGTGCCAGCGTGGTAATGACCGATTCGGCCGGGAATAACAGTCCTCCCAATTTTGCCATTGTAGCCAACATACTCGAGGTATATACAGACCCGCCGGTCGCCGCACTGGCTGCTCCGCCCGAGATATGTGAAGGGGAACCAGCAGAATTGACGGTGTTTCTATCAGGCAGGGGTCCCTGGGGATTCGATTTAAATGATGGGACTACAGTAACATCTTATAAATTTATTACCGAGGCCACCTATAAAATTCCAATTACTCCGGAAATAACCACAACCTTTAAAATCGATTCGGTATGGGACAAGAATGCAGTGGTGAATACCGGAGCCGGAAGTGTTCAGGTAATTGTGTATCAGAAAGAGGAATTACAGATCATAAATCTGGCCTCAGGCTATAGCATTGAGACTGAGCCATTCCGGCTTATGGCAGTCCCCACTGGTGGTGATTTCTCAGGGCCTGGTGTTGTACCTTCCACTAAAATGTTCTATCCCGCTGTTGCAGGGACGGAGAATTCACCGCATACCATCTATTACACGCTGGTGAATACTCATGGTTGTACGAGCGTTGACAGTGCTCTGGTCTTTGTGCTGAGTGCTGAGGGTGATATATTTTTGCCCGATACAGCTTTTTGTAACAACAGTGATCCATTCACTGTTACGGCGTCTAATCTTGCAGGTGCCACAGGGCAGTTCTCCCTCACAAATATGAATAACAATACGGTAGCTGGTTTATCCGATAACGGGGACAATACCGCGCTTGTTCAACCCGCCTTAATGCAGGAGGGAAAGTATATAATTATCTATGAATACATGGATGAAATACCACTTTTCCTGAGGGATACCTTCTCCATTAAAGCCATTGAGGTTCCCACCATACTGAACCTGAAGAGTGAATACTGTCAGAATGAGGATCACTTCAAGCTTGAGTCAAGTGTGGACGATGCGATCTTCTCGGGACCTGGAGTCTCCGGTAATATTGCGGATGGTTATGTATTCTCTGCCGATTCAGTGAATCCTGGGATCATTACAATTGAGTGTACTTCTACTTCAGAGAACGGTTGTATAGCAATAGCCCAGAAAGCGGTAACTATTAAGTTTGCCCCGGAAGTTGGTTTTGAGCTTAGTACGGCTTGTATTTCTGACGAAGGAGGCATGCTCTCTTTTGAAAATACAACCAGTAATAAACTGTTGGTGGAGACCTGGGAGTGGAATTTTGGAGATCCGGGCAGTGGCGACGACAATACAAGCGACCTTATCAATCCAACACATTTCTATTCAGTTCCCAGTGCACGGATCATCAGTCTCACTGCATCAACCTTTGAAGGATGTGCCGTAACCCATGTCATGGATACAGTGATTGGTAATATGCCGGTGGCTGACTTCACATGGAAAACTAATTGTGATCCAGGTGAGAGTGGAACAGTATTCTTCAACAGATCCATCTCTGAGTCCTCACCACTAGTTGGTACCAAGTGGATCTTTAAAGGCATTGACGGAACAGTCATAGAGGATATCGTTTCAGATACTCATCTCGATTCCGTTACCTATGCTTTTGGATCTTTAGGAGATTATATCGTTGAACTTCTGGTGGAGAGTGGCCTTGGCTGCACCGATACTGTCACAAAGGAGTTTACGCTAAGGGAAACCTTTACACCCCCTGCAACTGGATATAGTGAAGGATTTAATGCTTCTCAGGGCCTTTGGACCATAGAGTCAGAGACTCAAAATGCCAGTTGGGTGTGGGACGAACCCGATTTTAATGGTTTTGTACCCAGTCCGGGAGACAAAGCATGGGTTACCCAGTTACAAGACGGTGTAATAGGCTATCTTGAGCACTCCTGGATACAGAGTCCCTGTTTTGACCTTTCAGGGATGGAACATCCATTGATCCAGATGGATATCATGAAAAGCTTTGTACCTAACAAGAATGGAGCTGTGGTTCAGTATATGGATGTGGTTGAGGAAGGCTGGAAAACTATTGGGGAGAACACACCCGGTATTGAATGGTATAACTTAACCGACATTACGAACAAACCAGGAGGAAGCAGCGTGGGCTGGGGTCTGGAGGTGTTCAATCCCGATAACAATTGGATCACAACAGCCCATGATATGGACGCGCTGGCTGGTAAACCTCATGTTTCTTTCAGGGTTGCCATTGTTACTGAAGGCGCAGAGGGGAGCGGAAACCAGGGATTCGCTTTCGATAATATATTTATTGCAGAACGTTCAAAACGTGCCGTGCTGGAACATTTTACCAATTCTTCCGATGCTGCTTCCGCAGCGGCAGATATTGTAGTGGATGCATTTGGTAAGGAAAATTCCAGTGATATTATTGATATACAGTATCATACTGACTATCCTGGGACTGATCCAATGAATGAAAACAATCCGGATCCTTCCTCAACCAGAGTCTTTAACTACGGGATTCCAAAGGTGCCCTATGCCATCCTTGACGGTGGAGTAAGTGAAGAATTCCGTTATGATTTCACAGATCTGAAAACCACTCCGAATGAGGATAATATGAAGCAATTAACACTTCAGGTTCCTAAATTTGATGTGGATTTGGAGGTTATCTGGCTGGATCAAATCATGGAGGCTACCACATCGGTTACCTGTAATGTGGACCACTATGCTGAAAATATTCAGTTGTACGTTGTGGTATTTGAAACCTCGGTAAACGCCTATACAGGGATCAATGGTGACACAGCGTTCAGAAATGTGGTACTGGATATGTTGCCCACGCCCGCAGGTAAATTACTTGGCGATAACTGGTCAAAAGGCAACAACGATACCCGGGTGAATACCTGGATTTATCAGCCCTACGTGGAAGATATAGATGACCTTGCTGTAGTGGCATTTGTTCAGGATAGGAACTCAAAGCAAATCCTTCAGGCTGCAGTACAATTCAAAACCCCACAGGTAGGGATTGGGAAGAAACCCTTCCAGATGGATGCATTGCGTATTTACCCAAATCCGGCCAGGGACCTGGTGAATGTGAACCTTGGCAGACCCTCTGAGAGGGATGGAAGGTTCGAGATCATTGACATGAATGGCCGGATTGTTCGCAATGAGCATGTTCCAACGGGATATCAGGTTTACCAGCTGGATATACATTCTCTGAATCGCGGATTTTATATGGTTCAGTGGTATGAAGATGGAGCACTGAAGGGTCGCAGCAAACTTGTAAAGGTAGATTAGCGGGATCCTCTTGAAAACATTGTAAAATTCACACCCCCGTACTTTCTGTGCTGGAAGAACCGGGGGTGTGCTGTAAATATAATACTGGCCGGATGTTCCAGGATAAAGATCCCATCTTCGGTCAAAATATCAGTAGACAGGAGAAGATCGGGAAGTTCTGCCAATCGGGGATGATCGTAGGGCGGATCTGCAAATATGATATCGAAAGATTGGTATGGTTTTTTCAGGTAACGGAAGGCATCTCCCCGAATTACGGTCACCAGGTCCAATTCCAGCTCCCTGCAGGTTTGTTGAATGAATTTGAAATGGGCAGGGACCATCTCCACTGCTACTACCGATCGTACACCCCTGGAAGCAAACTCATATGTGATGCTGCCAGTCCCTGCAAACAAGTCCAGAATATCCAGTCCCTCAAAATCGAATTGATGAATCAGAATATTAAAAAGGCCCTCTTTGGCAAAATCGGTGGTGGGTCTGGCCTTGAGATTCTTTGGTGGATGGATCTGTTTGCCCCTGTATGTGCCACTGATTATGCGCACTTGCTGCCTTCCGATAGAATTATAAAGTGAAGCATTTGCTCCCGGGACAGCTCCTCCAGATAGTAAGGTGTAGTCCTCACAAATCTGACATACTTTCTCAGGAGCCCGAATAGTTCATGCTCCTCGTGTACAATTCCGGAAAGATAAACAGGTATGGTTTCCCGGTCCAGTTCCAATTGTTTCAAAGTGTTCAGCGTATGATAAATGAAGTCTGAAGGATCCTTTAGTGCATACCGGTTCAATAGCCTGATCTGATCCTCCTGGATCACCAGAAGGTCTAACGTATAGGGTTGAACTTCAGCTAATACAACACCTCTTTGATGGTCGCTGGCCTTTACCTGGTCCGATAAAGAGACAAGGCACTCTGATGTATGAATGATTCTTACCTGGCCCGAAAACTGGCTTTTCAATCCGTTAATTTCTTCAGGAACTGCATACACCAGGTTCATCTTCCTGTCTTTTATGAAGCGGTGTTGAATTTGATCAGTTTCATTTAGCGAACAGGCCTTTTCGAGCAGATCCCGGCCCCGAGCTTCATCATAATACTGTTTAGGTACCACAGTAATGGCCAGAGAATCTACAATGAGTACGGTTTCACCCTCAAAGGAGAGTAATCCTTCCTCGCTTAAGATGCGTCCACATTCAGCAGGATGTAGTTTTGCAGGAACAGTGGACTCATAAGTAAATTGCTTCAGGAAAACAGGTCTGTAACTGGCATCAGATACCAGAATAGAAAATCCATCCGGTGTGAATCGGATGGATTGATGACCTTTCTGTCGAATATCTTGTAAAATAGTATTCGATATAATACTATTTGCCTGCATCAATGTCAAAGAGGCTATTCCCAATTGCCGGTAAGGGTTCCCTCCTCTAAAGATCCAAATTTAACCCCCTCAAATCCAACGATCTTCATGCGCTCATCCTTGTAGTTCACGATAAGCTGTCCATCCATTCCATTAAGCAGATCGTCATACAATACCGAAACCTCCACCACCTGTACTACCAGGTTAGAACTGGTTAAAATCTCTCCTGATTCCATTGAAAAGATCACATGTTCGGTATAAGGTACAACGCGGAGAGAATCAATGGGGTATCCCACTCCAAAAAGTGAGTCCATCACAGGTATTTTCGTGGTTTCACGGCTGATCACGCCATCTGACAATGCTTTTTCCCTGGCTTTCTCAAATCCCATTTCATCCAGCCACTCTTCAGGAATCTCACCTATGGCTCTGACCACTGCAAATGAGCCAGTATCAAGAAAAGCAATGAGTGTATCAAAGCTACCGGTATATCTTTTATAAATATCTTTGTAAGCCTTCTGTGCATCCCTGATGTCGATGAGCCTGTCAATGGTTGACCGTTCCCTTACTTCTACCTCCTGGTTGAACCTGATCGGTTCCATAATACTATCAACAATCAGATACCCTAATACAATGATTACTAATACGAACAGAATCTGGATTACTCTTCTCATGGGGGTATGCTTTTACGTTTGCGAACAAATTTAACAAAAAAAGATAAAATATAAATTTTTAATTGTACATTAATTCCTCACGATGCTGAGAAATTTCATAGCTGCTAAATTACTTGATAATCTTGAGTTTCACCCAACTGGCGGCCAGGTTGAAATGATTGGAGAATTGGGAGCATTTCTTGCTTCGGATGATGTTGCAGAAATAATGCTTGTAAGGGGATACGCAGGAACAGGAAAGACCACCCTTGTAAACAGCCTTGTGAGAACACTCTCTTCTTTGAAGCAAAAATGTGTTTTAATTGCTCCCACCGGACGAGCTGCAAAGGTGCTGGGTGCCTATACCCATCACCCGGCATGGACCATTCATAAGAAGATTTACAGGCAGAAATCGGGAAAAGATGGATTGGGTGAGTTTGTTCTTGACAGAAATCTTCACAAGAACACTTATTTCATTGTGGATGAAGCTTCTATGGTAGGTGATCGCTCACCTGGATCTTTTTTTGGTTCCGGTGACCTGCTCCGTGATCTGTTGGATTATGTTGAATTGGGGAATCAATGCAGGTTGGTCCTGGTTGGGGATACGGCACAACTTCCACCAGTGGGACTTGACCTGAGCCCGGCGTTGAGTAAAGAGAGATTGGAGCAATACGGGTACCATGTAAGGGAAATAGAGATGACCGATGTGGTTCGTCAGGCTGAGGATTCGGGGATCCTTCATAATGCTACTGCCATTCGAACCCTTATTACCGAAGGTATTGAAGATTACCCCGACTTCAATTTTGATGCCTTCCATGATATTACCATGATAAACGGGACCGACCTTTTGGAATCTATAAGCGCCAGTTATGACCAGTATGGAATGGGAGAGACCATTGTGGTTACACGCTCAAATAAAAGGGCGAATCGATTTAATGCAGGCATACGTAGTCAGATTCTCTGGCGCGAGGAACAGGTATCACCTGGTGATCTGCTGATGGTCGTGAAAAATAACTATTTCTGGAAAGATGAACATAATCGGATCGATTTCATTGCCAATGGTGATATTGTAAGGGTTGAAAGGGTACTTCAGACCGAGGAGGTGCATGGTCACAATTTCGCCAATGTGCTGGTGACCCTTCCCGACTACAATAAACTGGAATTGGAAGTGAAGGTACTTCTCGATGTAATCGACCTTGATGCACCTTCACTCAGTTATGATCAGCAGAAAACACTCTATATGTCAGTGGCAGAGGATTATCCCGATGCGGTTAATCGTAAACAAGTGGCTACCAAAATTGCCGTGGATCCTTATTACAATGCGTTACAGGTGAAATATGCCTACGCGGTAACCTGCCATAAATCCCAGGGGGGACAATGGAAATCAGTCTATCTGGATCAGGGATTTTTCACCGAGGAGATGCTTACCCTTGACTACCTGAGATGGCTATACACAGCTTTTACCCGGGCGTCGGAACACCTCTACCTGGTTAATATGGCCAAACAGTTTATTCCCCGAAAATATTAACAAATACATTATGAAAATACTGGTTTACGTGCATATATCAATGATCTCAAATTTTAGAAGTATTATCCCAAGAATAGAACTAATTATTTTACAATGAAATCATACAGAAAAGAGTTGTGGTTTAACATCACCAAAAGACGAGAACTAATTAATATTACGCGGGATGTTGACCAGTGCCTGCGAGAAAGCGGAATACAAGAGGGTCTGGCACTTATTAATGCGATGCACATCAGCGCCTCCGTTTTCATCAATGATGATGAATCCGGCCTGCACCACGACTTCGAAGTGTGGCTTGAAAAACTGGCCCCGGAGAAGCCACACAGTCAGTACCGTCACAATGGATACGAGGATAACGCAGATGCCCACCTGAAGCGTACCATCATGGG
>JAUVKN010000128.1 GCA_030596245.1 Bacteroidia bacterium
TAGATTTTTGAATTTACAAAATAAACTGATATTTGCATATTATTTAGAATAATTATAGATTTGCAGGGAATTTCAAAAAAAAAGTAGAATTATGAGTTTACTGCAGAGCGTTAGAAGGTACTTTATTTACCTCTTTTTTATTTCCACCCCGGCACTGTTTTTTTCATGCTATCCGGGAGGGATAGAATACTACAATGATACTGACATTGTGGCGACACAATATGATGACAGTTTTGATTTTGCAAGCAACCAGGACTATTTCATGCCCGATACGATCCACCATGTGGTGGAAGAGGGAGAGGAAGACGAAGTTGATCGCAGTTACGATGATGAGATACTGGCAAGAATTGAAACCCATATGGCGACTGCCGGATATACCAGGTTTGAAAGTGACGAAATTGCAGACTCCGTACTGGTAGATTCTGCAAATGTTGTGATTACCGTTGTGGTCACCTCTACCGAGTATTCAGGAGTTGGCTATATCCCCGGCGGCGGCGGCTGGTGGGGCTGGTACCCTGGCTGGGGCTGGGGAGGAGGTTACTACCCTGGTTACCCGTGGTATCCTGGTTATGGTTGGGGTTATCCCTATACCTACAGTTACTCTACCGGTAGTCTCTTTATTGAGATGATAGACGAGGATGGCATTGATCACAACGAGGAGATACTTCCTGTTGTCTGGCAGGCAACCATTAATGGCCTGTTAAGCGGAGATGCTGAAAACACACAATGGAGGGTGGACAGGGCCATTGATCAAAGTTTCGAACAATCCCAATACCTGTTTAACTAATCAGCCAATTTCACAATTTGACTCAACCAATCATGAAAAAGATAAAAATATTAATTGCGTTGTCAGCCTTGCTCTTATCTGCAAATGGTTTCGGACAATTTGTTTATACCGATGTGACATACGATATGTCAGTACCCTTAGGTAATACCTCTGATTTCATTTCGAAAACCAGTTTCAGAGGAATGACCTTAAGGGTTGGACGATTTGTTACAGATGATCTTGCAGTGGATGTTCGGTTTTCCTGGAATACTTTTTATGAAGCCAAAGATTTTGAAACCTACACCAGTGAAGATGGTACCGGATCTGTGACCGGAAAACAATTCAAGTACATTAATTCTTTTCCATTAACTGCAGGCGCCAGGTATGTGCTGAACTCTTCCAGTGACTTCTCACCCTATTTTGCCGGCGGACTGGGAGCTTATAAAATCAATGAGCGGAGGGATATGGGGATCTTTTACGTTGAAGATATGATCTGGCATTTTGGCATCTATCCCGAGATTGGGTTCATCTACGATTTTTCCTACAGTGTGGGTCTGAATGTGTATGCCCGATATGATTATGCCCTTAAAACCCAGGATGCCACTGCTCACTCCTACATTGCCTTTGGCGTTGGGCTCCATTTCGGGGATTAACCAAATCTCCAATTATCACGAAAAATTATTCTTATGAAAAAATTAATTATTCTTGGTCTGCTGGCCACTCTTTTTTTAGTTCCTCAAGAGGCATTTTCACAAAAGGGAATTGAGCTTTCCGGTTACACCGGATGGATGCTGGGTGGAAAGGTGAATCTTTATAATGGATCTCTGAAAATAGAAGATGGTCAAAACTGGGGAATTACCCTCTCTTATCCGATTGCTCCCGGGATGAAGGCCGAACTGATATACAACAGGCTGGTTTCGGATCTTACTGTCAGGGAGTACGGTAACGCACCCTATGTGTATACCAAATTGGCCACCCAGTATTTCCATGTGGGCACTGTAAAGGAGCTTATGTCTGAGGGAGTGGTCAGACCCTATGGAACAGGCTCAATGGGAGCTACCGTATTTTCCGACCGGGAAGGCTTTGACAGCGACAGGTGGAGATTTTCCGTAGGTCTGGGTGGAGGACTCAAAATCTTCCCCACTGAACGCATCGGTTTCAGGCTTCAGGCCCGCATGCTTGTCCCTCTCTATTTCAACGGCCTCTGGTTTGGCACGGGGGGTGCCGGTGTAAGCACCAGTTCCACGATTGTACAGGGAGATTTTACCGGGGGCGTGATCCTTGCTTTTTAAATTGAATTATAATAGAAAATAGATATTCCAAACACAAATTGAAATGAAGAAAACGATTTTATTTGCTTTTTTACTCGCCATTGGCTTCCAATCATTTAGCCAGGTTTCAAGCACGGAACAAGAACTCATTAAATCCTATTTTAAACTCACCAAGATGGCCCTGGTTGAAGATGCTATGGCACTCTCAGAAAAAGACGGAGCAATCTTCTGGCCTCTGTATAAACAATATGATGTTGAAGCTTCAAAATTGAATCAGTACAGGATCGATTACCTGTTTGATTATGTGGAACATGTGGATAATATTACCAACGAGCAGGTGGACGCCTTCCTCAAGCAAGCCAATACATACAACAAAAAAATGACTTCTCTGAAATCCAAGTATTACAAACTGATGAAAAAGGAGCTTTCCTCAAAGATAGCCATCCGGTTTATGCTGGTTGAGGAGTATATCCAGACAGCTGTCAAATACGAGCTGCTGGAAACCCTGCCCTGGGTTGGGGATCACTAGTCAGAAAATATTACAATTGAAAAAAGCCGTCTCATCATTTAACATGAGGCGGTTTTTTATTTTTCACTTTATTCCAGCATGCTGCAAGATTGGCGGTTAGATAGTTTCCTAATTTCCTTGCAATTCCGGAGCGTGATAGATTTCTACGTTAGAAATTGTGGGGCATGATTTGGATTCAAGAATATTCAGACGCAGTTTGTCAGCAGTCACATTATCGAACCTCAGAATCCGCTTGTATCCAATGGTGGTCTGGGTAGTGATCTCTTCCCAGGAATTGTTTATCCACGCTTCGATGGAGAATTTCTTCACCCGTTGTCCCAATGGAATATACTCCTGGATCAAAAACCGGTTGAAAGTGGTTTCATCTCCGAAATCTATGGTAAGGGAAGCGTTGGTGACCCCATCATCGGTGGCCCAGTAAGAGTCCGGATTCCCATCGATGACTTGCGAAGCATCATAGTTTCTGGATTTTCCCCTCACATTGGAGGCAGTGGCAGTTCCATTCCTGGCAAGATCTCTCTCCATATCCCTTCTGACCACCTCCACCATTTTCATCAATTGCTCCATATCTTTTTCATGGATCAATCCGCGCCTGTCCACCGGGAAATTCAATAGAAAGGATGCATTTCTTCCGATGGAGTGGTAATAGATATCCACCAGTTTTTCCACAGACTTTACCTGGTGATCCTCCGACGAATGATAATACCAACCGGGCCTGATGGAGACATCCACCTCAGCGGGTACCCAGTGTGTTCCATCCTCATGTCCACTGGTCAGATCTTTGTAATTGGGCGAGCCGGGATAGAACTCATCACGTCTGAGCAGGCTCCAGTTGGTTTCACCGGCCCAGCCAGCCTCATTGCCCACCCAGCGCACACCCGGACCTGCATCGCTGAACATCACTGCAGAGGGCTGAAGGTCCCTCACAATCTGCCTGGTATTGGGCCAGTCATAGTAGGTTTTTCTGTCCACCCTCCGCTCCTCATTGGCACCCCCGTAATAACCGGTTCCCCCATTGGCACCGTCAAACCACACCTCAAACAGCTCACCGTAATTGCTCATAAGCTCCCTGAGTTGGTTCCTGAAATAGGTGATGTATGCATCGGTTCCATACTCTGCATGATTCCTGTCCCAGGGGGAGAGATACAACCCCAGTTTCAGTCCGTATTCCTGACAGGCATCCGCCAGTTCCCGAACCACATCCCCTACCCCCTCTTTCCAGGGAGAATTCTTGACAGAGTGCTCCGTATATGCTGAGGGCCAGAGACAAAAACCATCGTGGTGTTTTGCGGTAAGGATAATGCCCTTCATCCCGGCCTCTTTACAAACCCTGGCCCACTGCCTGCAATCCAGTTCAGTCGGATTAAACAGTTCCGGAGATTCACCCCCGGTGCCCCACTCCATATCGGTGAATGTATTCATATTGAAATGCACAAAAGCATAAAACTCCAACGCATGCCAGTTCAGCTGACGCTCAGTGGGCAATGGTCCCTCTGGTGCCGGGGGTTGGGCTTGGTTACACGATAATAACATGGTGGAAACCAGAAGCAGAATAGGGACATGTTTCATCATGGAAATGTATTATGAATGAATAAGTTACAACCATCCCATCTCCGCGAATCACAAAGTTTGAAGTAGTGAATTACAAATTCCGGGAATCTTAACAAGATAATACTTTGTCGTTTATTTCCCTACATTGGGATTCCTTAATGCCTTAAAAAAGATGCGTTCCCCGATGAAACCTGCCCTTTTTACTTTGTTAATGCTGCTGCTCAGCTGTGCCGGAAAAGAGACAGGAGAAAAAATCACCATCCGGGAGCCGGTTCAAATGACGCTGGAGCAGGCCAATCACCTGGCAGCATTGCCACTGGCATGTTTGCAGACCGAGTACCCCAACAAACTGGGTCAAACCCTGGGAAGCCAGGAGGATCTTGATCAGCCACACCGGTTGCATCCAGCATTCTATGGCTGTTTTGACTGGCACTCTTCAGTTCACGGGCACTGGTCACTGGTGAAACTACTGAAAGAGTTCCCGGAGCTGGAAAATGCCAATATGATCAGGGTCATGCTTCAGGAGAATATTTCCGCAACAAACATCCTTGCAGAAGTGGCCTATTTCCAGGGAGCGCATAGCAAATCATATGAACGGACCTATGGATGGGCCTGGTTATTGAAACTAGCGGAAGAGCTGCATACGTGGGATGATCCGCTGGCCTGTACGCTGGAAAAAAACCTTCAGCCATTGACAGATCTGATCGTTCAGCGCTACCTGGAATTCCTTCCCAGGTTACTTTACCCCATCAGGGTCGGAGAACATACCAATACAGCTTTTGGATTGTCTTTTGTATGGGATTATTCCAATACGGTTCAGGATTCAGCACTGAAATCTGCCATCACATCCAGGGCCATTGACTTTTATATGGATGATGTGGGTTGCCCCATGAACTGGGAACCCAGTGGGTATGACTTTTTATCTCCCTGCTTTGAAGAGATTGACCTGATGCGAAGGGTTCTGGATGAAGCGCAATTCAGTGAATGGATGGGCAAATTTGCTCCGCAACTGGCATCCGGGAATTTTCAAATAGCGGTAGGAGAGGTCTCAGATCGCAGCGACGGGAAGCTGGTACACCTGGACGGACTCAATTTTAGCAGGGCCTGGGTGATGTACGGACTGGCAAATCAGTACCCTCAATACAGTCATCTGATAAACAGGGCAAATGAGCACGTAAAATACTCACTACCCAACCTGGTGGGTGACACCTATGAAGGGGGCCACTGGCTGGGCTCTTTTGCCATTTATGCCCTGAGTACAGGCAGCAAATTGCCGGTGTAAACTGTGGCGGCTATTTAAAATGCAATCCCGATGGCGATTCCCAACCTCAATCCAAAGCCATTAATTTCCGAAATACCTACATCAACTTCACCGGAAGGATCCTCAACAGATCTAAAATTATAGGAAGGCCCCACCCATGCATCGATTAAAACAATATCTTTTAGCAACACCTGTTTGCCCAGATTAAGTGCAAAACCAATACTGGTAAGGGTTCCTTCTTCATTGACAATAGGATCTGTTGCTGTGAGGCTCATATACCTGATGTTCGGAGCCAGGTAGGTGCCACTTGGAGCCAAAGTTTCGGAAAGGTAAAATCTGAATTCCGGTGTTATTCCATAACCTTCCAGGGTGGTCTCACTATCCCTTGGATGAAATCCTGTATAGAAAAATCCAAGCTGACCACTGATATCCTCGGTAAAAGCCCTTTCAAATTTAATAGCAAATGTCCGGATGATCGGACTGAACAGGTCGGTCTTGATGTTGTTCATCTTTTGCGCCTGCAAGCTGGTGGATATCACCACAATTGCTGAAATTAAAATTGTTGTTCTTTTCATAACATGGAGTTTAAATTAATGTTATCAGATTTATAGTTTTAATCGATCTCTTTCTGACTGTGTGAATTTACAAAGAGGATGTTGCCGACCTCGTCATACCCCTGGAAGATCTTTGGACCTTCATGCTTCAGCAGTCCGGCGTGGAATCCAATGATGGTCAAGCCGGCATGGGCAGAGTGCTCCCTGATCAGTGCCCTGGCATTGAGATCAGGTTTTTCGCTGATTACCTGTATGTTTTTCGATGTGATGGGAAGTCTGCCCGTCTGAACCAGATGCTCCAGGTTTTTACGGGTCTCCTCCTCCTGCTCCTTTTTGCATACATCGAAGATGGTGATCTCACTTCTCTTCCACGCCGGATGCCCCTGAATGATAAAGCTTAAGAGGATCATCAGGTGGGAATTCTCATAGTCGTTGCTCCTGATCCACACATGGATACCATTTTTAAAATTGATGGTACGCTCGGAGCTTCCGAAAATACAGACATCAAAGTTGCCGGCATTGACCAGCGCAAAATTCTCCACAATCTCCTGCAGATTATCAGGCGCTCCGCGATCAAATTCAAAAATCACCATATTGTTTTCCATGCCGGAGATGCCCGGCAGCTGAATGGACTGTGCCACAGCAGAGGTGTAAGATGGAGAGATCATGGTGTCCACGTACACATGACTCCCTTTGCCTTTAAAATTCCTGATCAGTTTATCCAGCTCCTGAGAGGACTTCTGACTGCTCGAATGTGAGTAGTAATCCTCAATCAGATGGATGTAAGTACCAAAACCATACTTGTAACTGATCCAGTTCAATAGTTGAAAAGCCTTATCGCGACGAAATGAGTCCCTGGAGATGCAAATGGCACTGGGCCTCCACTCATTGTTGCCCCTGGATTTTCGGGTTTGCTGAAGATAAACCTGCAGACTCCTGTTCAACTGGAACAGGGCGTTGGTGAAAATGGATACTAGTCCTTTCCTGTTCTTGTGATAGTTGTTGATGTAAAGGTAGAGCAGTACCATGATCGCAATGGCTGCCATAGCAAACCAGGTATCAATTTTGAACATGACCCATACAGAAGCCACAAATCCTACCAGGGAGATATACCAGCGGGAACGAAAGGAGGGGCGGTAGGACGGGGCAGAACCAAAATGATGTAAGAATGAGATCAGGCAAAGAGATCCATAGGTGACCATAAAGAACATACTGATGATTCCTGCAATCTTGTTCACATCACCGATAATCACGAATACCATGGCAATAACCACGGTAACCAGCGTGGCATTGAAAGGTTCATTGGTCTCTCCCCTTCCCCTGTGAATAAAGCGATTGATCCGTTTCGAAGGGAAAGAAGCATCTCCTGCCAGCGCCTGCAGGGTGCGGGGCGCCACAATAATTGAACCGATGGCTGAGGAGAAGGTGGAGGCGGCCAGTCCCAGCGGTATGATAAATCCCCCGGCCAGTGCAATGTCAGCCATGGCAAGCTGTTTAGAAGGATCCTTAAGGGTCTCCAGGCTGGCCGATGCAGTAAGTTTGTATACGATAAAAAAATAGACAATCATCCCTGTCACAGTGGCCAAAATGGTCCCGATGGGTATGGATTTCCCCGGTTTTTTAAGATCTCCTGACAATCCCACACCGGCTGTCATTCCTGTAAAGGCAGGGAAAATGATGGCAAACACCAGGAAAAACTGTCCCATGTCACCCTTCTCAACGGAGGTCAGGGAAAAGGTATTGGTAGTGGCGTATTCGGTGCTGCCCAAAAAGAAGAGCAGCAGTGAGATAAGAAGTATGGCCACCACGAAGTAGAGGGTTTTCATCCCCACCGAAGCCCCCTTTTTCAGGATCAAGACAGAGAGTCCGATCATGGCCGGTATGCTGATCACCTGTCTGGGCAGGGTAAACTCAAACCGGCTGGAGACCCAGTTAAATAAAAACTCAAACGTCTCGGTAAATGCAATGATATAGAACGCCACGCTGATGGCCTGGGAGATAAACAGGGCAAATCCAATGGTGGCTCCTATGTTCATACCAAAGGAGCGGGAGATGATAAAGTACTCCCCTCCTCCCTCTACCCTCTTGTTGGTGGCAATTTCAGAGATGGCCAGTGCAGTGGGGATTGTTACCATATGGCCCAGAAGGATGACCCCGATCACTCCCCAGAAGCCAAGTGTACCGACTGCAAAACCAAACCTCAAAAACAGGATGGCGCCCAGAATAGTGGCTATGGCTGTGAAAAAAACCGGGGCTGTTCCAAATGATTTTTTAGTTGTTCCTGCCATTTCTATTATCTCCCACGGTAAATATAAGATATAAATAGCAAGGTTTTAATGGAACATCTTAACACCCTCCGGAACGCAACCAGGTCAGAAATAGAGATCCCTTTCTCCCTGTTTCACACGCTCCAGCCGCTCCTCCAGCTTCGACTTAAATTTGTCATCATCGAGCTCTTTCAGGTTCTTTTGGATCAGTTTATAACCCTTCTCTCTGGTCCCGTTCTTCGCATAATCCTCCAGGTACTCCGCCAGGGTCAGCATGGCATTGGGTGTACAGTACCTCTTGATAAATCCAGGGACAGAAAATTCCATGAAATGCTCACCTGTTCTGCCGGTACGGTAACAGGCTGTGCAGAAAGAGGGCAGGTACTCATTTTCAATCAGTTCGTCCATCACTTCAGAGAGGGAACGGTTATCATTGATCTCAAACTGTTCCGCATCCAGGTCCTGATCCTTCTCCTTTTCTGCATAGGCTTTCATCTCTATTTTGGTACCGGCATCAATCTGAGACACACCAAACCCAAGGATCTCATTACGGATATCAGCAGGCTCCCGGGCAGTGAGGATCAGGCCGGTATAAGGGACCGCCAGTCTCAGAATGGCCACCATTCTGGTAAAATCTTCATCGCTTACCTCCCACTGTTGATCATAATTGACATTGGAAGCTCTTTTAAGGCGGGGAAAGGAAATGGTGTGCGGACCCACATTGTAGACTGCCTCCAGGTGGTTCACATGGCGGATCAGTCCCAGCACTTCAAAACGCCAGTCGTACAGACCAAAAAGTGCCCCGATCCCCACATCATCGATCCCCGCTTCCTGGGCCCGGTCCAGGGCAGAGATTCTCCAATTGTAATCCTTTTTTTTCCCTCCTGTGTGGTACCTGGCGTAGGCTCCCCTGTGATAACTCTCCTGGAACACCTGGTAGGTACCTATCCCTGCTTCCTTTACAGTCCTGAAACCCTCTATATCCAGGGGTGCAGCGTTAATGTTTACCCGGCGGATCTCGCCATTCCCTTTTTTTACCTTGTAGACAGTGCGAACGGTATCCGCCATAAAATCTGCATTGTATTTAGGATGCTCCCCATAGACCAGGATCAGTCTTTTCTGCCCCATCTCCTCCAGCATCTCTACCTCCCTGATCAATTCAGCATGAGTGAGCGTGGTCCTTTTCTGATCTTTGTTTGTGGCCCTGAAACCACAATATTCACAATTGTTGATGCACAAATTACCCACATAGAGCGGTGCAAACAGTACAATCCGTTTTCCATATACCTGCTCCTTCAGTCGGCGGGCCCCCTCTTTGATCTCTTCCACCAGTTCAGGATCGGTTACATTCACAAGGATGGCGGTCTCCTGCAAGGTCAATCGATTTTTATTCAGAGATTTGGAAATGATTTCACGAACACGTTCTCTGGTTGGGTTTGCACCATCAAGGATATCCTCAATCTCTTTTTCTGAGATAAAAGGTACCATGGATTTGTCTTCAATGGCATAAACCTGGGGATCGTAGATCACTGTTTTTCGATTTACGAACCTTTGGAAGTAATTTGAAAAGTTGTTCAGCTTTAGCTCTTTACCTTCAGCTCTTCCTCCGGATCAGATGAATAATTGCTCCTTGAAGCCAGAATTGCCAGCTTCTCAGATGGCACAAAAATAAGTATTGTTATTTGAATAACAAAATGATTTTTGTCATAAATTGCTACTTTTATCAACTCCATGCAGAGATTAAGAACATATTTTCTATTTGGCTTTTCATTGCTGTTTCTTACAGAGATAACAGCTCAGGAACCGAGGCTCTCCTATAACCTTCAGCCAGGAGAGAGGTATATGCTGGATATTGATCTTCAGCAAAACACCCGTTCAGAAGCAATGAACACGGATGAAATAAGTCTGTACAGCCGTACGAAGATGGAGTTTGTGGTGGATTCCACAGATGATCAGGAACATCTCCACATTACCATCCGTTATGCAGAGTTACTACTTTCCATGCTCGCTCCGGGTATGAATATAGATATCAATTCAAGTACCGGGAAAAACCTGATGCTATCAGATATGGTTGATTCTCTTTCTAATGGCACTTTTCATATGGTCATGGATGTGACCGGCGATCTGAAATCCCTGGAAGGCCTCGAACCACTGTTTGAATCCCTGGCCTCCTATCCTGCCAGGGAC